>JADGQQ010000083.1 GCA_017881645.1 Clostridia bacterium | reverse complement strand
TTTTTGGCAGCCTGAAGAAGTTCGGAAGAAAAATTGATCGGCATACGATAGTGACCGGACAGAATGAAGAATCGAATCACATCATAGTCATATTCTTTAACAATGTCCCGCACAGTGAAAAAATTCCCGGTGGACTTGCTCATCTTCTCATTATCGACATTGATAAATCCGTTGTGCATCCAGTAATGCACGAACGGCGCATCATTGGCTGCTTCACTCTGCGCGATTTCGTTCTCGTGATGCGGAAAAACGAGATCCTGTCCGCCCCCATGAATATCAATGGTCACACCCAAATATTTCCGGATCATGGCCGAACATTCAATATGCCATCCGGGCCGGCCCTCGCCCCACGGCGAATCCCAAAAAGGTTCATCCGGCTTCTTCTTCTTCCAAAGCACGAAATCAGCGTGATTCTGCTTGGCTTCACCTTGCATCATGCGGTCGCTTGCGCCTTCGCGGAGATCCTCCAGATTCATACGGGAAAGACAGCCGTACCGTTCAAACCTGGCAACATCAAAATAGACACCGTCTTCGATTTCGTATGCATAACCTTTTTTTACAAGGATAGCAATCATATCGATAATGGCATCAATGGTATCCGTAGCACGCGGCTGGTACGTCGGACGAAGAATATGCAGCTTGTCCGCATCGACATAATATTCGGCAATATACCTGTCCGCGAGTTCACGAACCGAAATACCCTCCAAATTCGCACTTGCGATCATTTTGTCATCAATATCCGTAAAATTCTGACAAAATTCGACACGATATCCCTGATATTCAAGATATCTGCGTAAAGTATCAAATGTAATAAACGGACGGGCGTTACCGAGATGAAAATAATTATAAACCGTCGGCCCGCAGGCGTATATTTTCACAATTCCCGGTACGATCGGTACAAATTCTTCCTTGCTGCGGGTCATCGTATTGTAGATCTTCATTTTGCCTCCCAGCAACCATTCGGAGCACGCGGCGCCGAGAATTATTTATTTATCCTGTGCTTGGGGATGAGTACTGTCGCGCGCAGGTTCACAGGAAATCACCCGGTTTTTGGCATCCGGTTCGAGATTCAATTGTTTCTCCAGCGCCAACACACGGTGGAGCAGTCTGCAAAGCTCCTGTTCAACCGGGTCCGCAGTATTCCCGTGATCCAGATTTTCGGCATGGGAAATCGGTCTGCCGTCAATTCGAACCGTCTTAGCAGGAATGCCGACGACCGTAGCATTATCAGGTACTTCCGAAAGCAAAACCGCATTCGCACCCACCATTACATTGTTACCGACTTTGAACGGTCCCAGCAGCTTGGCGCCGGCACCGATCAGGACGTTATCCCCGATCGTAGGGTGACGTTTTCCTTTACCGTGACCTGTTCCGCCCAGCGTCACTCCGTGATAAATGGTGCAGTTATTTCCGATCACAGCTGTCTCACCGATCACAATTCCCATACCGTGATCGATAAACAGTCCGGATCCAATCTGTGCACCCGGGTGTATTTCGATCCCAGTCCAGAAACGGCCGCACTGCGAGTTCCATCTGGCCAAGGAAAACAACTTATGTCTGTAGAGGAAATGACTGAAACGATGGTATACCAATGCATGAAACCCTGGATACAGCAACATCACGCTGAGGATTCCCCGTGCTGCCGGATCGCGTTTTGCTATTTGTCTGGCATCACTTATAAACCCCATTGCTTCGCCCTACCCCTTACTATTAATAGAAATAACCTGAGATGCCGATTCCCACCTTTTGACACCTAGCGTAGTGCCAGGTGGGTACCCTGCGGCAGTCTAGGAACTTCCTCAATAACACTCCGAAAAGTGTCTGAGGCCTGATCCGCTCTGCTCCGACACCGGATTCCCTTTTAAGTCATGAAGGTTCAAAAACGTGAGTCTCGGACATACCAGGCACATACATTATACCAACTGCGTCCGGTTCTCTCAACCCATGTCAAATAATGTTATTATTTGTCATTAATCAATTACGACAGCATTCGCTCAAATGACGTTCATTTGTGCGAATATGCAGAGTCCGTCTTCCCATTTATCCGTATGGAAGATGCTTTTCTTCCGGAAGCCACGGCAATTCCGGCGACATGTCTTGCTCCATTCCTATACAGCGTCAGCGCTGCCTCGTGAAAAGTGCTGCCGGTCGTTGAAACATCATCTACAAGAAGGAGCGACAGTCCGTGTACATCACATGTATCCGGCACACAAAATGCATCACAGATATTTTGCGCACGGAGATTCGGATCGGAAAACCGGCTTTGCTGCTGTGTGTTCTTCGTACGGGTCAAAAACGATGGCATGCAGGGCATTTGCATTCGTTCCGCTAAAGGTTCCGCCAACAGTTCGGCCTGATTATATCCGCGCCGTTTCCTTCGCTGTGCAGATAACGGAACCGGAATCACAGCATCAAAGACGCCGCATTCCTCCAGCAGTGCCTCGCTCATAAAGAACGACAGCGACGCTGCAAGGTAAGGTGCATCATGGAATTTCAGTGCACGAAGTGCCCGGACAACCGGATCCTCATAGCGGAACACAGAAAGCACTTCAAAATCCGCAATCGGATCATTCTCATACGGATTTGAAAGACATGGAATGCGCCTCTCGTTTGGTTGTCTGAGAGGAAGAACCGCCAGACATTTCCTGCATATACGGAGTGATTTCGAAAAAAAAGATGCGG
>JADGQQ010000082.1 GCA_017881645.1 Clostridia bacterium | reverse complement strand
GTGAAGGGATCGGTTCATCCTGGTCGAAGATCCTGCTTGACAATGGAAGTGAAGGATATGTGCTTTCTGAATTTCTATCGACAGAGTTCATAGCAACACCGACGCCGACACCAACTCCGACACCGACGCCGACACCGAAGCCTGTTGTAACCGAGACGGCTGCATCAGGAACGTATTATGCCATTGGTGAACTCAATGTTCGCTCCGGTCCGGGAACAGGATATACATTAATTAAGACATTATCCGCTGGATCCGCTGTTGATATCGTAGCAAAGACGAGCAATGGCTGGTACAGGACTGTGAAGGACACATATGTACTTCAGATGCTTGTTTCATCCGTTTCTCCCGAAACAACGGTCGTTTCACCGGGTACAACTGTTGTGACTGTTGATCCGGCATCCACTGATTTTGTTACTTACTGCCAGTCCTTTGTTGGTGTACCTTATGTGTATACCGGTTCTTCACCGAGCGGCATGGACTGTTCCGGGTATGTATCATATGTGTTTAGTAATTATTCCGGTATTTCGCTTCCTCACAGATCCTATGAGATTGCGACCATGGGTACAGCGGTCACGGCAGATCAAATTCAAGTCGGCGATATCGTGTGCTATGATTTCACCGGCAACGGTGTCGTAGATCATGTTGCGATCTATATCGGAGGCGGATGCATTGTGGATGCATCCAGCCAGAATCAAAGAGTTCTTCAGAGAGCGTTTACGACAAATAGTGTTACATCAATTCGTAGATTTTTGTGATGTAAGAATATCAAAATAGCGTTTGAACGCCGCCGCAGATAAACATGCGGCGGCGTTCTTTGCGTTTGGGAACAAAAGACACCCATTAAAATGTATCTATATTTTTACTTAACGCAATTATGGCATCTTTGTAAACATGAATTATGAAATGAAAAGCATCTTCATTCAGACTTTCATTGATTTGATGAGCCTGATCTTTATCCCAGGGAAGCGATGGACCGAATGCAACAAATCCTGGCATGGTTCTTGCATAGGTTCCTCCGCCGATAGATATTGGCAGAACGGGTTGCTGAAGAGCCGCCGTGTGTCTGATTAAGTCAGATCCCTCATCGACAGGAGCATGAGCCATGTTTTTCTCATATACAGATAGTAACGTTCGGATGAGAGGATCTTCCGGGTCTCTGAAAAGCGGTTTCTGATGATTGTACACGCTGACGGTTAATCCGAGAGGTGTAGCTTTTTGCATAATGTCATTCTGAATATTTTCGGCGTCGGATGAAATTGGATACCGAATGTCTAGAATCAGTTCGGAAGTCTGATCATTCATCTCGGCAACGCCGGCGTTGAGTGTAAGTGAACCGGACAGGTCTTCGTGATGTTTGGACAGGAGATCTTTTCCTGTGGTATCGTTTCCGATATACGTCATAAAAAAATGAAGCAGCGGTTCCCGGGAAATATATGAAATGTCTGTTTGGGATAATGCTTCGTAGATCGCATTTTTCCCGAGATGCGGTTTGGCTGCATGGGCGGGAATGCCGGAAACATCAATGGACGAATTGGAATCCAACCAGGAAATGCGGCAGCGAGCCGGAACCATATTGGGACGCTCACCGGCTGACATGCGGGTAAGAATGGACGCCTTGCCGGAGATTCGAAGCTGAAGAATTCCTTTTTCGGCGAAAATGACCGGAAAATCTGCATCCGGAGTAAATCCGCAAGTCGGGAGTTCCTCCACTTTGACATAATGCTCCATGCAGGAAGATCCGCATTCTTCATCCAGACCCAGTATCAGGCGGATTCGGCACGGCGCGTGAAAACCCTGTTTCTTCAGCTGAAGCATTGCAAAGAAGCAAGCTACAGCCGGACCCTTGTCATCTACAACACCGCGTCCGATCAGCCGTCCGTTTTCTCTTCGCAAGGTAAAAGGATCCTGAGACCAGCCTTCACCGGCAGGAACTACATCAAGATGACACAGAAGCCCGAGCATTTTATCGCCCTCGCCCCATTCAATGTATCCGGCGCGTCCATCCAGGTTTTTGACGGAAAATCCATGAAGCGCACCGAGATCGAGCATATATTCAAGGGCGAGAAGCGTCTGTTCGCCATACGGCGCAGCCTGCGTGGCTTCGTCTTTGACACTTGGGATAGCAATCAGATCCGTTAAGACAGAGAGAACAGATTCTTTTTCCTGCGGGAGAAGCGGATCATTCCGGCGATTCATAAAGGTGCCTCCTATCAGACGATTTCAGATTGTTCTATTTTATCACGTCAGATGCTTTTCATATGTTGGGTTTCATCATTCCGCACACTCCAATGTCTGATTTTGCCTGAAAAGTGGCTTTTTGCGTTATCTATTCAAAATTGCGCTTTCCAGTATAATAAGAAATGTTGGTTATTATCAGCATACATATACAGCTCAGTTGAGAAGTTAATCAGAATAAAGTCATGCAGACTGGAATTCGATGTAACATTTTTCAATTTCAATCGTTATATGGTTGAAAGGAGGTGGCAGATATTGATACGAACATATTGGAAACACTCTATTTGAAGCATGCAAAAAAAGTGTATTTGTACCTGTTTTCGCTCTGCCACCAAAGAACATTAGCCGAAGATTTGATGCAGGAGACATTTTTGAAGGCCATTTTATCTTTACAGGATTCGGGGGAAGAGATTCTTCCGTGGCTCTTTCGAGTAGCAAAAAATCTCTTCCTGGATGAATGCAAAAAACGAAAGAGAATTGTATCCGATGAGATTGAAGAGCTGAATCTGACAGATGGGAATGATTTGCTAACCCGTTTGATTCAGAACGAGCAAAATCGAAGACTCTTTCTCGCAGTCAATAGACTCCCGTTAAGAGAAAGGGAAATCGTTGTGATGTACTATTTTGGCGAATGTAAGCAGGAAAACATTGCAAAACACTTGGGTATCTCTCCGGGGAGCGTACGCATAATACTCCACAGAACGAAAATCCGGCTTAGAAAAGAATTGGAAACGAAGGAGGATTAAGAATATGAAATACAGAGACGAATTCAAAAAATACCTCGCGGGAAATCTGGATGAAGCAAAAGCATCCGAGTTTGAAGCAGATATTGAAAAAGTACAAACCATCACAGAATATCTCGATGAGCAGATGGATAGCCGTCTGTATGAGTCCGAAACATCAGAACCGGATAAAGAAAGCAAGTCAGAACAGAAGAAAACTAAGGATCTGATTAATCGGGCGGTGAATCGGAAGCTGCTCAAGTACAATCTGATTGTGGGGAGTTTTCTCTTAGCGGTTATCCTTTTTCTTTCCTTCGGATTGTCGCCTCTACTAAATGCGATGTACTATAATCCGGGAAAAAAGGTTGGAACGGCATACTCTATGAATCAAATTGATCTTCCGCTTTCGGTACTGACTGAACTGCACTTAGGCGATCAAGGACTCTATGACATGTCCAATATTGTTGCGGAAGGCTATGGGGAATATAGTATCGATGCATTTACTCAGTTTAATGGCAAAGTAAATCATAACTATTTCACAATAGAAAAAAGTGAACTTCAGGGGGTAAACAATCATTTCCTGTTTTCTGATATGCCTATTAACATTTTTAGTTGCTTTTCTTCCTATTATTGTCCTGAAAAGGCGGATGTGATTCAAACGTTGGCCGACCTGCCTGCATCATCACGTATTAAAGCAGCCATTTCATTCAATGAAAGCATTGATATGACTCAATTGTCTGCATTCATGACAAAGTATGATGCGTACTTTATGTATATTCCGATTCAAGTAAGTGACGGACCTGTATTTCTCGGGTATTTCGGGTTTAACCCAACAGGTTCGGGTAGTGTATTTACGGAGCTCTATGATCCGGAGAAGTATCCCTATTTAGATTTGGTTGAGTATAATATCAAAAACCCGATGGAGGATGAACAATTTAGTTTTGAACCTTATCCTGCCCAGATTTATGAAGAGCACTTTCTGAGCATGCTGCATTACATGAATGATCAAAAGACATTTAATCAAGTTTTCAACAATACAACTGACTACGAAGCGGTTATGAAATATGTGGAGGAAAACGGAATCAGAACATACGGAGTCGTTGTGTATGGTTCTCCGGAGCAAATCAACAAAATGCTTGATGATGAACTTTATGATGGAATCTCCATTATGGATGTATCTGTATCGGCTTATAGCCATTAGTCAATCGCAAACTGTCTCTCGAAAAAACGAATATATGTAACTCAAACGAGAGATTTGGGAAAAAATATTGCCAATCCATGTACCTCGTGTTACTATCCTAGAGGTTCAAATAAACACATGGAGATTATCTCGTGTGCCTTGAAAGTCAAGGTGTGCACTCCATGGAAGAAAAACAGGAGGACTCTATATGCCCGTTATCTCAATGAAACAACTACTTGAAGCAGGTGTTCATTTCGGACACCAGACACGCAGATGGAACCCGAAGATGGCTGAGTACATCTATACGGAGCGTAATGGTATTCATATCATTGATCTGCAGAAGACTGTCCGCAAGGCTGATGAGGCGTACATGTTTGTTCGTCAGATCGCTATGGACGGCGGAACCGTACTTTTCGTCGGAACAAAGAAACAGGCGCAGGATTCCATTGCTGAAGAAGCTGTCCGCTGCGGAATGTACTTTATCAACAACCGTTGGCTCGGCGGAACGCTTACGAACTTCACAACGATCAAGAAGAGAGTTGCACGCCTGAATGAACTTCAGAAGATGGCCGGCGACGGATCTTTTGATATTCGTCCGAAGAAAGAAGTTGCAAAACTCAAGCTCGAAATGGAAAAACTGGAAAAGAACCTGGGTGGAATTCAGAAAATGTCCCGCATTCCGTCCGTTCTCTTCGTTGTTGACACAAAGAAAGAGCATCTCGCTGTAGCCGAAGCCCGCAGACTTGGCATTCCTCTCGTAGCTATCGTTGATACGAACTGCGACCCGGAAGAAATTGATTATGTTATTCCCGGCAACGACGATGCCATTCGCGCAGTTAAGCTGATCGCAGGCCGCATGGCGGATGCAGTCATCGAAGCACGTCAGGGAGAACAGCTTGAAGTCGCTGAAACACCTCGCGCTGCAGAAGCTGCAGAAGCTGCAGAAGTTACAGAAGTTGCAGAAGTTGCTGAAGCTGCAGAAGTTGCAGAAGCACCTGTTGATGTTGCCGTCGCGGTTGAGCAGATCCAGGAAGCTCTTGACGCGTAATGAATAGAAGCATTTGAATACTGCACATATAGAAGCAGGAATGTTGGAGGATAGATAGATGGCAGAAATCACAGCCGCACAGGTTAAAGTACTCCGGGATATGACCGGATCAGGCATTATGGATTGTAAGAAAGCTCTTCAGGAGAGCGATGGCGATATCGAGAAGTCCGTTGCATGGCTTCGTGAAAAGGGCATTGCTTCCGCTTCCAAAAAGGCGGGTCGTATCGCTGCTGAAGGAATCGTAGATTCCTATATTCATGCAGGCGGACGCATCGGCGTACTTGTAGAAGTGAACATTGAGACGGACTTTGCTGCGAAGAATGAACAATTCAGAGCGTTTGTCCGTGATGTAGCCATGCAGATCGCTGCTGCTAACCCGAAGTGGGTTGCCCGCGAAGAAGTTCCTGAGATTGAGATCGAGAAGGAAAAGGAAATCATTCGCAATAAGGCGCTGAACGAGGGGAAACCTGAGAAAATCCTTGATCGTATCGTAGACGGATCCATCGCAAAGTTCTATAAAGAGAATTGTCTCCTGGAACAGGACTTCGTTAAGGACGACTCCAAGACGATCGAAATTCTCCAGAAAGAAATGATTGCCATGATTGGCGAAAAGATTTCCATCCGTCGTTTTACACGATATGAAATGGGTGAAGGCATTGCCAAAAAGGAAGAGAATTTTGCTGAAGAAGTTATGAAGCAGATTCACTGATGCGAATCGAATAAAAAATGTAAGAAAGCTGTCATGAATATTTTTCGTGGCGGCTTTTTTTTAGGACAGGAAAAAGTTAGAATAGAGGACAGGTGCATGAAGCCGGACCAACGGAGGTAGAGAAATGACTGAACCAGTATACAAGCGTATCCTTCTTAAGATCAGCGGTGAAGCATTGGCCGGTGAGAAAAAGATTGGAATTGACGATGCGGTTCTTCATCAGATCAGTGCAACGATTAAAACCGTCTCGGATTTGGGTGTGGAGGTCGCCGTTGTAGTCGGCGGAGGCAACTTCTGGCGCGGCAGAACCAGCGCGCATATGGACCGAGTTACTGCGGATCATATGGGAATGCTGGCAACCATGATGAATTCACTTGCACTTTCCGATGCTTTGGAACAGGCCGGTGCTGTGACGAGAGTCCTTTCCGCAATTGAAATACGGCAGATGGCTGAACCCTATATCCGCAAACGTGCCATCCGCCATCTTGAAAAAGGAAGAATCGTCATTTTCGCCTGCGGAACGGGCAATCCGTTTTTCTCTACGGATACCGGAGCAGCGCTGCGTGCAGCTGAAATCGAAGCGGATATCTTCTGCAAAGCAACGATGGTCGAAGGTGTCTATGACAAGGATCCGAATCTTTATGCGGATGCAAAACTATACGATACAATCTCACATGATGAAGTGCTGAAACTGGATCTGAAAGTGATGGATGCCACGGCAGCCGCGCTTTGCAGAGATAACAACACAACCATTCTTGTATTTTCCATGAAAGATCCTGACAACATTATCCGAATCATAAAGGGCGAAAGAATTGGCACTTTGGTAAAATGATGGAAAACGGAGGCTAAGCATATGATGCAGGAAATTACTAAGGAAACATATGATCATTACGAAGACAAGATGAAGAAGACCGTATCGAATCTTGCGGACAACTTTAATGCGATACGTGCCGGGCGTGCCAATCCGCATGTTCTGGACCGCATTTACATCGATTATTATGGCACGAAAACACAATTGAACGCCGTTGCCAATATTCAGGTGCCGGAACCACGCATGATTGTTCTGACACCATGGGATCCGTCCGCACTGAAGAGTATCGAGAAAGCAATTCTTGCTTCAGATCTCGGAATCAATCCTGGAAATGACGGCAAGATCATTCGCCTGTCTTTCCCTATTCTTTCCGAAGAAAGAAGAAGGGATCTTGTAAAGTCGGTTCATGCTTATGCGGAAGAGTCGAAAATTGCCGTGCGTAATATTCGCCGCGACGCAATCGAGAAATATAGAGCTTTCCATAAGAAAAAAGAGCTTACGGATGACGATATGACCGATTTCGAAGAGAAAATGCAGAAAATTACCGATGTATATATCCATGAAGTGGAAAAACATGCGGCTGCGAAAGAAAAAGATCTGCTGGAAATCTGATGATCATTATCCGGCATTTTCTCCGGCGGGCGAAGCTGTTTGCCCGCTGTTTTTTCATAAGGAGAACATCATGGGTCGATCGACGAAGAATGAAATACGGCTGGCGAGATTATTCCCGGGTTTAACTTTTTTGCACAGGAAGAAGAAGCAATCAGACATGCAGTCCGCTATTTCAGAAGCTGATCTGAAGATTCCTGTTCATTTGGGTGTAATCATGGACGGGAACGGCCGCTGGGCGCAGGAACGGCATCTTCCGAGATCTGCCGGTCATCGTGCCGGAGCGGAAAACTTGAAGGAGCTTTGCAGAAACTGCGGCTATTATGGCGTTCGGTATCTGACCGTGTATGCATTTTCTACGGAGAACTGGTCAAGGCCTGATGATGAAGTGCATGCTCTGATGGAATTGTTTGTCGAGTTTTTTGAACGCTATGATCCTGAACTCGAAAAGGAAGGCATTCGCGTTCGTTTTTCGGGTGATATCGAGAATCTTCCGGCTGACATCCAGGCGGTCTGTGCCAGGGCAGAGAAAAACTCCATTCATCGCAAGCGTATGGACTTGATTATTGCGATGAATTACGGCGGGCGCAGGGAGATTATGCAGGCCTGCAGGGCAATATCCAAAGAAGTGGCGGAGGGCAGGCTGTTACCAGAGAATATTACGGAAACTACGATTACCGAGCACATGTATATTCCTGACGTTCCTGATCCGGACTTAATTATCCGGCCGAGCGGGGAGCAGCGGCTTTCCAACTTTCTTGTATGGGAAGGCGCATATGCGGAATTCTGGGTGTCGGACATCCTTTGGCCGGATTTTGGATTTAAAGAATTAACCGATGCATTTGCTGCATTTTCTTCGCGAGACAGAAGATTCGGCGGATTGTCGAAGAGTAAATAGAAGTAGCTAGTTTTTTTGAGTTGACGTAGAATGGTATTGTTTCTATAAAGATGCCGAATTGAAGGGAAAGGAGCGAAGCAGCCATCGTTTGAATTGCCGTGTATATGCTGCTTCCTGATTGACATGAAACAAAGGGTAATAACCGGTTTGCTATTCACGCTTGTAATGCTGGGGTTTGTAGTTCCCAGTTATTTTATCCCGCATTTGGCATCGATTTTGTGGGCTCTTGTAGCTGTTATCGGTACGAGGGAAATGATTTTATGCGTACAGAATAAAGGACTCCGACCGGGTCAGTATCTGAGTTATTTCGGTGCATGTCTTTCGCTTCTCCCGCTCTTCGTTAAGCTGTATTCGAATTCAACATTACTCGCAATCAGTACGTATTCGCTGTCCATTCTGACATTATCCATGATGTCTGTAATACTTATGGTTATTTTTCAATCGGGAGAAAGAGCTTTTGCGGACGGTATTGCCACATCGGGAATCGCGTTATATATATCCTTTCCGTTGGCTTGCGCGAACATTACCATCCTGTTTATTCCGCATGGCTGGTATTTCGTTGTTATCGGATTATTTGCTCCATGGGTTTCAGATGTTTTCGCCTATTTTACGGGATCTCTGATCGGAAAACACAAGATCATTCCTCATATCAGTCCCAAGAAAACGCTTGAAGGTTGTATCGGCGGTGCGATTGGATGCGCAGCCGTTCTCGTGCTGTTCTTCTGGCTGTTTATGGACAATATCCTTGCTTCCTCAATGAGCACTCCTGAGCTGCTTGTTATTGCTGCTGTGTCCGGGATCGTAATTTCGGCGGTTTCTCAGTTGGGTGACTGGTTGGCTTCCGCTATCAAGAGATGGGCGGGCATAAAGGATTTCGGGAAGATTTTACCGGGCCACGGCGGTTTGATTGATCGATTTGACAGTGCTTTTCTTACATTGCCCATAACGTTGGCGCTCGCTCTGTTTTTTGCCTGAGGAGATATATATGAAAATGCTTTCGATTTTGGGTTCGACAGGCTCGATCGGCTGTCAGACACTTGAAGTAGTCAGGGGATTCCCGGAACGCTTTGAAGTTGCTGCTTTGTCCTGCGGATCCAATCTTGATTTACTTGAAAAACAAATCAGAGAGTTTCATCCGATCATGGCCAGTGTTGCCGGAGAACAGGATGCACTTATTCTTGGCAGACGTCTTTCACAATCCGGAATCCGGACGAAAATCTTTTGGGGCGAGGAAGGAAATCGATTATGTGCGACGGTTCCTGAAGCGGATATCGTGGTTGCAGCCATGGTCGGTGTACAGGGTCTGCTGCCGGTTCTGGCCGCAATCGATTCGGGGAAAGATATTGCGCTGGCCAACAAAGAAACTCTCGTTGCAGGCGGATCGATTGTTATGCCGAGAGTAAGAGCCGCCGGTGTTCGGCTTCTTCCTGTTGACAGTGAGCATTCAGCGATCTGGCAGTGTCTTTGGGGACAGCCGGAAGGCAGTCTCGATAAAATACTTCTGACCGCTTCAGGCGGACCTTTTCGGGGATATTCCAGAGAACAGCTGCAGCACGTTACAATTCAGGATGCGTTATCCCACCCGACATGGAACATGGGCGGGAAAATTACAATTGATTCTGCCAGCATGATGAATAAAGGTCTTGAAGTGATCGAAGCCGGATGGCTTTTTGACATTCCGGTGGATCAGGTAACGGTAGTTGTTCATCCGCAGAGTATCATTCACTCCATGATTCAGCTTCGAGACGGATCAGTACTCGCACAGATGGGCCGGCCGAACATGATGCTTCCGATTCAGGTGGCGCTCTGCTATCCGGAGCGTACGAAGAATCTTTCGACGCCATTTAATCCATTTGACGCCGGCAGTGCGGATTTGCATTTTGAAAAATGCGATACGGATGTGTTTCCGTGTCTTGATCTGGCCTATCATGCAGGTCGTACGGGCGGGTCGCTTCCGGTCATCATGAACTCGGCCAATGAAGAAGCGGTTGCATCCTTTCTATCGGGAAAGATTCCGTTTTCGGATATTGCGGTATGCGTAAAGCGCTGTATGGATACGCACGAAATGGAAGGCGTTCTTTCGGAGATTTCGGTACAAGACATATTGGAAATGGATCTTTGGGCAAGACGAAATGTACGGGAGTACATTTTAACCAACTGAAAAATACGGCAGCAGGAGAAAACATGTCACCATTAAGTATCATAATTTGTGTATTTGGTCTGGGCATACTCGCAGCGGCGCATGAAATCGGTCATTTTCTCGTGGCGAAACGCCTGGGAATCAAGGTCGAGGAACTGTCGATTTTCGTCGGTCCCTCCCTTGTGACATGGAAACGGAAAGGGATTGAATATCATATTCGTCTGATTCCTTTTGGGGCTTATGTTCGATTTGCCGGACTGGAAGATGAGGATGGCGGCGTTGCCAATCCTGATTCCTACTTTAATCAATCCAAATGGAAAAGACTGCTTGTCGCTCTCGGCGGACCGGTAACCAATTATCTGCTTGGCATTATCATCTTTGCGGTATCCTTTTCATTTACCGGTTTTTTTACGCTGAATCTTGACACTGTTTTTGCCGGAACACAGATTGCGGACAGCGGGGCTGTCGAAGGCGATACAATTAAGTCGATTAACGGGCATGGCATTCTTACGGATCTTGATTTTTCGTATGCCGAATTTGCTGTTGCCAATACAGATCCGCTGCAGATGACACTTCGATCTCACACGACAGGTAAAACATATGAAGTGACCCTGAAACCGGTGATTACATCTCAATACTTTCTGGGGATTTCGCGTCTGAATGATTTGGATGCAAATGGCGGCTGGTCGATTGCTGATGTAAATCCACAGCAAAATGACGGGCATCCGGTTTTCAAAGCCGGTGACTCGCTTCTGGCCGTGAATGGGGTATCCATTACGGATCCGGCTTTTGCGTCTACTATTACGGACAGCAAAGGAGCGGAAATTACTGCAACCATCATTAGAGACGGTGTAAAGCAGGACATTAAGCTGAAGACTATGTTTGTCGAAACCGTTAACGATCGCGGTATTTATATTAAATATGGATCGGGGACGATCCCTCTGATCAAACAGTCGGTTCTTTACTCGTTTTCCGTCATAAAAGTATCCATATTCAGCATCCATGACATGATTACCGGAAAAATAGCGCCCAGAGATGCGGTGACCGGACCTGTTGGAATTGCCAATATCGTATCGGATGTGGTCAATGAGCCGAAAACGAATAGTGGTCAGAAATTGGAAAATCTCGGGTTTCTGGCCGGGCTGATCTCCGTTGGGTTCGCTTTTTCCAATCTGCTGCCGCTCCCGGGTTTGGATGGAAACGCTTTGGTACTTCTAGCAATCGAGATGATT
>JADGQQ010000081.1 GCA_017881645.1 Clostridia bacterium | reverse complement strand
GTCGTCGCTTCACTAGACTGCTTTCCCCTCGTCGCAGGCTCCTCGGCAGATGCCGATCGGCCGTCCATAGGACGCCCGCCTTTTCACCATCTGCCTTCACAGGGTTCGAATCCCTCTCCTGTTCAACCGCATAAAAAAAGCACCCTGTATGGTATGCTCTTTTTGTTCTGGCGGAGAAGGAGGGATTCCGCGCAGTCGTCGCTTCACTAGACTGCTTTCCCCTCGTCGCAGGCTCCTCGGCAGATGCCGATCGGCCGTCCATAGGACGCCCATATTTTCGGCATCTGCCTTCACAGGGTTCGAATCCCTCTACTGTTCAACCGCATAAAAAAAGCACCCTGTATGGGGTGCTCTTTTTGTTCTGGCGGAGAAGGAGGGATTCGAACCCTCGTGCCGGTTACCCGACAAACGCATTTCGAGTGCGCCCCGTTATGACCACTTCGATACTTCTCCGTATCCATTTATCTCCCGAAAAAGGGGACTAAACGCCTTTCGATTATAGAGGGTGGGGTGGGATGCGTCAAGTCATTCGGACAACAAGTCATTCGGATAATCAGTGTCATTCGGACAATCAGTACAAGTCGGACGAAATAATCGGGAAGAGCGAAGAGATATTTGATTTGAGTTGCGAATATCAGGAATAAATGTTGCTCATTTGTCAGAAAAGCGATAAGATTATGCTTGAAAAATATTCTTTGTCCGGGTGCAAAGGGGTTAGAATGAACGACGAACTCAAGGATATCGTTTACAGCGATCTATATAGGTTTACTGGCAACAATCGGCGTCATACCAAGGTTTTTCTAACATTCGTGCAGGAGTGGATGTCCAGCCCGGAATTTCGATATCTGAACTCATTGCGTCGTACCCAATATTACTTTTATCAGGTGGCCAACGGGGAGAAGAACCTGCGCTATTATATGAATTTGTTTGCTTTTCAGTTCTATAACGTTGGATTGAACCGCAAATCGAGAAAATATCATTTTCAGATCCCCTATGAGACAAAGATCGGTAAAGGTTTATATATCGCACACTACGGGCGGATCATCATCCATCCGAAAGCTGTCATAGGTCATAACGTGAACATTTCAACGGGTATTGTCATCGGCACGCAGTTTCGTGGAGCCAAGAAAGGCTCGCCCAATATAGGCAACTATGTCTGGATTGGCGCGAACGCGATTATTATCGGAAATATTCGCGTCGGAAACAATGTTTTGATTGCACCCGGAGCGTATGTGAATTTTGATGTTCCTGATAACTCAATTGTTATCGGGAACCCGGGTCTCATCCGGAGATCTTCCGGAGCCACGCTGGGGTATATAAATAATACGATTTTATTTGATGAGTACAACGTTAGATCCGGGGAACCAGCCAGATGATTTCTGATGTAAGAGACTCCTTTTTGCCTTCCTCATTTTTCCTGAACAACCGCAGCAGACTTCTGGAACGTCTTCCTGAAATTGCCCTTGCTGTTGTTTTTGCGGGGAAAGCGGTCAGCATGTCGGAGGATTCGGAATACCGGTTTTTTGCGAATCGCAATTTCTATTATCTGACGGGCATTGAGCAGGAAGAATCCGTTCTCGTGATGTATAAGAATAAGAATTCCGTGCGGACGGTTCTTTTTGTGCAGCCGGAAGATGAGCTCAAAGAACGATGGAACGGGAAGCGCATCCGTATGGCGGTCGCTCGGGATCGCTCCGGCATCCGGGACGTGTATTATCTGCCGGCGATGGATGACTTTCTGCAGCCTTTTTTATCGGATGATGCACTGCCGGTCGCTTTGGAAGAGAATTTGAAGCACGGGCCGGGAAAAGCTTTTGAGAAAGCAATTCTGTCTTTGCATAAAGAAAGAGAAATCATTTCGATCGGGCCGGTTCTTGCCCGGCTTCGCATGGTAAAAGAAGCCTGTGAAGTGGATATGATCCGAAAGGCGATTGCACTCACAGACGAAGCGATACGCGAAATGGCAGCTTTCATCCGCCCGGATGTTACGGAACTTACACTGTATAGTTCGTTTGACTTTGCACTTGCCCGCAGAGGCTGTCTTGTACCGGCGTTTCCATCGATTATTGCAGCCGGAAAGAACGCGCTTTATCTGCATCATATGAACCCGACCGGTAAAGCGATGGCAGGCGAGTTAATCCAGATCGACGTAGGCGGAAGAGTTGCCGGTCTTTGCGCGGATATTTCACGCGTGTTTCCTGCCGGCGGTTCGTTCTCCGAAAGACAGAAGACCCTGTACGCCGCCGTTCGAGCCTGTCAGAACACGGCTTTCTCGGTCATTCGTCCCGGATGTTATTTAGCCGATCTAAATAATGAAGTGAGAAATACGGCAAAAGAGACGCTGGAATCCATGGGCGTCCTACCCGTCGATCAACCCGCGGAGGCAGATGTTACCTCATATTACTGGCACAATGTGTCGCATCATATGGGTCATGATGTTCACGACTTATGTATCCGGGAAGCTGCGTTCGAACCGGGTATGGTGCTTACCGTTGAACCCGGTATATATATTCCGGAATGGGGAATCGGATTCCGGATCGAAGACATGGTTCTTGTGACAGAAGGCGGCTGCGAGATCCTTTCTCAGTCTATTCCAAGAGAATGGAATGAAATCTGTGATCTGACGGCCTGCCAGGAAGAGGAATCCCGTTGTTAAGTGCATCTGCTGTCATTCCATGGGTATTGTTTGTTCTTCTGTGTCTGGTTTTTTTAGCCGGCTGCGGGTTTGTTGTGCTGTATTTTCTGGCGGGGAAGGCGTTTCATTTCATCTTTGACCGCCCGCTGCCGCTTCCCGCCTATGACAGATCTCCCACGGAGATTAATCAGGATACAATATACGGGCGCGGGCAGAACTGGTTTTACTCGAACCGACTGGATTTTGAAGACGTGAAAATGACTTCCTATGACGGGCTCTCGCTGGCTGCCTATTATCTTCCTGCAAAAGAGGCCGATACGAAGCGTCTTGTGATCCTGATCCATGGCTGGAAGGATGTCCCTGCGAATATGGCGGCCTTTGCGCAAATGTATCTGGAAAAAATGGATTGCCACATTCTCATCGTCCACATGCGGACTCACGGGATGAGTGAAGGCAGATATATAGGTTATGGTCTATCTGAAAGCCAGGACATTCTCATGTGGACAGCTTTGATGGAGGAACGTCTGCCCGGCCCGCTGAACATCATCTACCACGGATTCTCCATGGGTGCCGCAACGGCGCTGATTGCCGCAGGCAGCCGGCGGTTGCCGCGCTCCGTCGTCGGCCTGATTGCCGACAGTCCGTATGACAGTTTTGAGAACCTGATCGGCAATCTTATCCGGAAACGGTACCGGTTCGCACCGCGTATTTTTCTCCGCCTCATCAGCCATTTTTCAACGATGAATATCGGTTATTCCATGCGGCAGATTTCACCGGCTGCATTGGCGAAATATATTGAAGTTCCTGTCCTGCTGATTCACGGGACGGCGGACACGTTTATTCCACCGCATATGAGTGAAGTGATTTATAACCGGCTCCAGTCTCCCAAAAGAATTTTCCTTGTTCAGGATGCGGAACACGTAATGTCATATGATATTGCTCCTTCATCTTATTCAGCCGAAGTGGATCAGTTCATGCAGTATTGCGGTATTTTATAGTTCATTTCCATCGGTTCATTTCCGCCGGGTTTTCCGCTTGCATTGTTATTATTTCTGCGATATGATTCTATCTGTTCATACATGGGGAGCTGGTTCCTTTGTGCCGGCTGAGAGGATACGAACGTAAGGCGTATCGACCCGATAAACCTGAACCGGATAATGCCGGCGGAGGGATCATAGCGGAAGCAGCGCTTCTCCTTGTTCATCTGTCGGACATAAAAGGAGGAGCTTTTTTTATGTCTGAGAATCGTTTCATTTCTACCAACCGGGAAAAAATCATGGCTGTCGCATCGGGCGGAATCTGCCTGGCGCTTGCCGAAGTTCTGTCACTTCTGAAACTGTTCGAGATGCCCCAGGGAGGCGCTGTAACGCTTGCGTCCATGCTGCCCATTATCCTGTATGGATTGTGCTTCGGGCCGGTCTGGGGGTTCGGTGTCGCATTTTTGTACAGTGTGCTTCAATTGGCGATCGGTGCGTACTTTCTATCGCCTATGCAGGTTCTGCTCGATTACACGCTGGCTTTTTCGGCGCTCGGTCTGGCAAGCTTTTTCGCTGCAAAAGTGTCAACACGCATACAGGAATCCAATATTCTGAATCGTCTGCGCCTGATTCCGCTTTGGAAGATTCTGCTTGCTACCTTGGTTGCTTTGTCGGGAAGACTGCTGTTTTCGTTCTTGTCAGGTATCGTGTTTTATGGTTCCTATGCTCCTGCCGGACAGGCCGTATGGATTTATTCACTTTTGTATAACGGAACCTACCTGATTCCGGAAGCCGGCATCACGGTGATTGCACTGTTCGCACTTCTGGCCACACTGAACATCCGTACAAGGGAAGAGCCTTTGCCGGAAAACATGTCACTGATTGACTGGCTTCTGACGTTTGCCGTTTCCGTTGTACCGGTATTCGGTCAGATCTTTCTTCTTGTCTGGGCCTTTGACGTCAAAACGAAACAGGCAAAGAAAACCTGGGCGCAGTGCGTACTTATTGTGTTGGCTCTTTTATTCCTTATATGGCTTATCGTGTCCATTGTTCACCAGCATCCGGTGACCTTCAAATTCAACTGATTTGAACCGCTGAAATAAATGAAAAACCTGAATATTGGCACGATGACCCGACCGATCCTCCGGGATATGGCCGGGTCATCCCTTTTCGGCTCCTTTTCGTGCAAATGCACAGAAAAAAAGCTTCACAATGGGTAGCTTGCAAGGCTGATTTTGTGCTATCATACTAGGCAAACATTTGAAAATGCGAGAGCGAAAAACGGAGGTTTTCATCTATGGCAATGATTTTTACGGATGAGTCCCGCACCTTCAGCGAATACCTGTTGGTACCGAATCTGACCACCGCGGAAAACACACCGGAAAACGTTGATCTTTCGACTCCCATCGTCCGTTACAGGAAAGGGAAGGAAGAACCGGCACTTAAGATCAATGTACCGCTCGTATCTGCAGTCATGCAGTCCGTGTCCGATTCCGGGATGGCGATTGCACTTGCCAGGTATGGCGGTCTTTCCTTTGTTTTCCAATCACAGCCGATCGCAGAACAATGCGAAATGATCCGGAAAGTGAAGAAATACAAAGCGGGCGTGGTAATTTCCGATTCGAACCTGATGCCGCATGCAACACTGGCAGACGTACTTGACCTGAGAGAACGGATGGGACACCAGACGGCGGCTGTTACAGAAGACGGATCACCGACCGGCAAATTGCTGGGCCTGATTACATCACGTGACTATCGTGTAAGCCGTATGGATCCGGGCACCTGCGTTACTGAATTTATGACCCCTTTTGAGCATTTGGTTTTTGCCAGAGAAGGAACGACGCTGAAGGAAGCCAATGACATCATCTGGGAGCATAAAGTGAATCAGCTTCCCATTGTTGACGACCAGAACCATCTCGTCGGTCTGGTTTTCCGTAAAGACTATGAATCACATAAAGAGAATCCCAACGAATTACTCGATACCAATAAGAGTCTCATCGTAGGCGCAGGCATCAATACACGTGACTACAAAGAGCGTGTTCCTGCACTTGTTGCAGCCGGAGCCGATGTGCTCTGCCTGGATTCTTCGGACGGGTTCTCCGAGTGGCAGAAAGATACGCTTGTATGGATTAAGAATTATGACCCGGAAATTCTCGTCGGAGCAGGAAATGTTGTTGATGCCGAAGGGTTCCAATATCTTGCGGATGCCGGAGCGGATTTTATAAAGGTCGGTATCGGCGGAGGTTCCATCTGTATCACACGTGAACAGAAGGGCATCGGCTGCGGACAGGCTTCGGCAGTGCTTGCAGTCGCCAAAGCCCGGAACGAATACTTTGCCAAAACCGGTGTCTATATCCCGATCTGTTCGGACGGCGGTATTGTTCTTGATTATCACATAACGCTCGCGCTGGCCATGGGCGCGGATTTCATTATGCTCGGCCGGTATTTTGCAAGATTCGATGAGAGTCCTACACGCAAGATGCTTGTCGGAGGCAATTATGTAAAGGAATACTGGGGAGAAGGCTCGAACCGTGCACGGAACTGGCAGCGTTATGATGACGGCGGAACCGGAGGGAAGATGGCTTTTGAAGAAGGCGTGGATTCCTATGTACCTTATGCAGGCAAGCTCAAAGACAATGTCGACACCTCTATGGCGAAAGTCAAGGCGACCATGTGTTCCTGCGGATCCTCCACAATTGAGGAACTGCAGACAAAGGCGCGTCTTGTCGTCGTATCCTCCACATCCATTATTGAAAGCGGAGCTCACGACGTTATTCAAAAGGAAAGCGACAGACCTCGCTGATCAGACCTCGTGAATATTGACAATTTGCAGACAATAGCATATGACATATACGAAAAGATTCAAAGGGTAGAGAAGGAGCCAAACATGATAGAACTTGAAAAGAATGCATTTACCGTAGAAGGACTGAAGAGATTACAGGATGAACTTGCCGAGAGAAAGACAATGAAGTCAGCTGAGATTTCCGAAAGACTGAAAGAAGCCAGAGCACAAGGGGATCTCTCAGAAAATTCCGAATACGATGATGCAAAAGAAGCACAGGCCAAAAATGAAACGCGCATCATGGAACTTGAGGACATTCTCAAGAATGCCCGTGTCATTGATGAAGATGAAATCAGCAAGACGAAAGTTTCTCTGGGTTCACTCGTTACACTTCGTGATGAAGAGACAAAGGACGAAGCTGACTACAGTCTTGTCAATGCCAGTGAGGGCGACATTTTCATGAACCGCATTTCCACCGAGTCTCCTGTCGGACAGTCGATTCTCGGGAAGAAAAAGGGACAGATTGTTGAAGTGTCTACACCTATGGGTACACTGAAATACAAAATCGTAAAGATCGGCAAGCCTGTCTGATGATTTTTGTGGTTCCATTGGGATAGAAAGGACTTCTAAACATATATGCAGGATATAATTGACCCCAATATCGGTAATCCGGCACCTACGGAACAGGATATGCAGGAGCAGATGCGGTTTCGCCTGAGCAAACTGCAGGAGCTGTCATTAGCCGGCAAGGATCCTTTTCAGGAAGTTGTCTACGATGTTTCCTGTCATTCTACGGATATTACGGAGAATTTCGAGGAGATGGAGGGGAAAGAAGTCCGCGTCGCAGGACGACTTCTTTCACGCCGCGGCATGGGGAAAGTCAGCTTTTGCGACCTGTACGACCGGACCGGACACATTCAGCTTTTTACAAAGATCGATGAAGTGGGTCCCGACGCGTATGCACTTTGGCAGAAGCTGGATATCGGCGATATTGTGGGTATTCGCGGAACTGCTTTTCGTACACAAAAAGGCGAAATATCAATCCGCACGCATGAATATACATTGCTGGCGAAGGCGCTGCGCCCTCTGCCGGATAAGTTTCACGGGCTGAAGGATACGGAAATGCGCTATCGCCAGCGCTATGTCGACCTGATTATCAATCCGGAGGTCCGCGATACATTCGAGAAGAGATCCGCAGTCATCCGTGAAATCAGACGGTATATGGATGCGCTTGACTTTATCGAAGTTGAGACGCCGATTTTGAATTCGATTCCCGGCGGAGCAACGGCGCGTCCGTTTATAACGCACCATAATGCTCTCGATATGGACATGTATCTTCGTATTGCGCCTGAACTGTATCTGAAGCGTCTGATCGTCGGCGGATTTGAGAGAGTGTATGAGTTGGGACGCCTGTTCCGCAATGAAGGCATGTCGATGAAGCACAATCCGGAATTCACAACGATTGAAATGTATCAGGCGTATACCGATCTCAGAGGCATGATGGAACTTGCCGAAAACCTGTTAAGCGATGTGTCCCTGAAAGTTCTGGGAACCACCGAACTTACCTACCAGGGCACACCCATCAGCCTGAAGCCGCCCTTCGCGCGCATGACAATGACAGAAGCGGTTCTGCGCTATTCCGGCGTAGATTTCAATGAAATAACTTCAGATGAACAGGCACGTATAGCCGCTGCAAAGAAGGACATCGAGCCGGCCGCAGCTTTCCGCAGGGGAGAAATACTGAATCTTTTCTTCGAGGTATTCTGCGAAGAAGAGTTGATTCAGCCGACTTTCATCACCGAATATCCGATTGAAATTTCTCCGCTTACGAAGAAGACACCTGGAAACCCCATGATGACAGAGCGGTTTGAGCTGTTTATCGGCGGTCGGGAGTATGCTAACGCCTATTCGGAACTAAATGATCCGATCGATCAGCGGGAACGTTTCGCAGATCAGAATAAAAAGAGAGAAGCCGGAGATGATGAAG
>JADGQQ010000080.1 GCA_017881645.1 Clostridia bacterium | reverse complement strand
CGCTTCTCCGCTCGAAAAATATGTAACTTTCGTTCCGCAGAAAACAGGAAACCCGTAGGCCCGCAAATATTGGCTTGCATTGCGGACGGAGGGATACTTCTGCATCAGTTCAAGATCGCAGCGCGCGGCATCCGCCTGCGGCTCTTCCGAATAGGCGGTCAGAGCATCATCCGAATCCTTCTGCGAAAGCAGTTCGATCGAGTGGCGCCGGATCCCGTGTCTCGGGCGACCCCACATCAGGTAGATCATGATACCGAAGGCCGGGAAGAGCGCAATCAGCAGAAGCCAGAAGAACCGGGTGGAAGGGTTGTCGTGATGTTCGGAAACATAGATGCACACGGCAAAGGCAATCAGGTAAAGCGCTGCCAGTACGGCGACGGACAGGCTCTGCAGATAATAGGAGAGCATGGCGACAAGTGCCATCTGGAGTGCCAGGATCAAAGCAAGGATGACAAGCCTTGCTGTGGCATTGAAAAATAGCCGCATTTCCTTTTTCCCCTGCTTGGACATACTTTCCTCCCGAATGGTCATTCATTGACGAACCGTCCCTAATACTTCTTATTTTACCTCACTTCGTACACGTTGGGAGAACTCCTGAACACAACCCGGGAAATATTCTTGATGTGTGATATCTACAATACTTGAGTGTGTGTTTTCATCATGTTAAAATTAGAATGCTTTATACATCGAAGTATGAACCGAAAGAAAGGAGCCGTACGTTATGAGTGAGAAAATCCGTGTCCTGCATGCGGCCGACTTTCATCTGGGATCTCCTTTTTCCGGACTGTCTCCGCAGAAGACGGCAATCCGGCAGAGCGAACAGCAGGATGCTTTTCGGGCGGTCATCGATCTTTGCAGGCAGAGTCATACACAGCTGCTGCTTCTTGCAGGGGATATTCTGGATCAGCTGCGGCTGTCACACGAACAGATTCGCTCGATTGCCGACAGTTTCGCGGGAATTCCGGATACTACGATTGTCATTTCCCCCGGAAATCATGACCCGTATAATCAGGACTCTCCATATATGACGCAGGCCTGGTCTGCGAATGTTCATATTTTCAAGGACGGATTCTCATCTTTCTACTTTCCCGAACTCAGTACCGCCGTTTGGGGCGCGGCTTTCACGGGGATACGCGCAGCCGGCTCGCTGTGTCCGGCAGATTTTCAGGTCGATCATGTGTCCGGCTACCCGGAGGACACGATTCACATTGTTCTTCTGCACGGTGAAATCGCCGAGACGGCCGCAGAGAAGCATACCTATAATCCGGTTCTGCGGAGCTGGATTGCCCGCTGCGGTGCGGATTATGTCGCTCTCGGTCATGTGCATGAGAAGAGCGGCGTCTGCAGGGAGGGAAATACCTTTTATGCATATTCCGGCTGTCCGGAGGCCAGAGGATTCGATGAACCCGGTCCTCGCGGTGTGTATGCCGGAACCATTGCCAAAGGCGAAGTGGACCTGTCCTATATTTGCGTCAATCGTCGGAATTATTTCTGTCCGGATATTCCTGTGGACGGATGCAGTACACCCGAACAGATGGAAGAACGGATTCTTAGCTGCCTGAAAACCACATACGGCGATTCCTTTTCGAAGGACGCTTTTCGCATTACATTGACCGGAGCGGTTCCTCCTGACTTTTTGCCGAACCCAGCCAGCCTGCGGGATAAGATATCGTCGAAGGTTTTTGCCGTTCGAATCAAAGACAGGACAAGCACGCTGATCGATCCGCAGCAGCTCCGGAGAGAGACTTCGCTGCGGGGGGCCTTCGTCGATCTTCTTCTGCAAAAGACGGAAGAAGCACGCGCTGCGCAGGACGATAAGCGCGTACGTGTCTATGAACAGGCGCTGACGGTCGGACTGAGAGCTTTTGAAGGCGAGGTAAATTATTGTGAAGATCAGTAGTCTTCATATTTCCGCATTCGGGAAACTGCAGGAGTTGAACCTGTCCTTTACCGACGGAATGAATATGTATCTGGGCGATAATGAGTACGGGAAGAGCACGATTCTGTCGTTTCTCCGTGCAATGTTCTACGGGTTCTCCCAGCGCGGCAGCGGTTCGGCACGACTGAAGGACAATGACCGCCGTAAGTTTATTCCCTGGAACGGAAAATCCGTCGGCGGATCGATCGAGTTCGTTCATGAAGAGAAGAAATATCTTCTCGAGAAATCTTTTCTGAAGAGAAAATCAGATGACATTACATCACTGACACTGCTTCCTTCGGGCCGCAGAATCGACATCGGACAGAAAGACGTCGGGGCGGCGCTTTTTCAAATCAGTGAAGAAGAATTTATTAACACCGTCTTCATAGGACAGCTTTCGTCGAATATTATGGATAAGGAAACGGGGGACGTATCCTCGCGTCTGGCGAATCTGGCCGGAACGGGCACGGAGATTTTTTCGCATGACGAAATCAGGAACCGGCTGACTTCAGCGGCAGCAAAACTGCAGGCGCTCAGGGGCTCCGGCGGATTGATCCCGCGCCTTGAAGAAGACTTGAACAGCCTTGCGGATCAGGAGAAACGAATGGAAACGGCTCTGGAGCAGTCGGAAGGACTGTATGCCGAAATCACGCAAAGCAGGGAGAAAGAACAGCGGCTGCAGTCGGAGCTTGTGTTGATACTGCAGAAAACAGACGCGCTGAAACAACAGGGCGAGAGCCTGCAGAAGCAGATGCAGGAACACGAAATGCTCGTTCAGACCGCTTTGCAGCGGACGCGCATGGCACAGGAACAGGATGTATCCCGCAAAGAACTCGAGAAAACAAACCGGGAACATATGCAGCAGCGCGAAGCACTTCGCATGCAGCTTACCGCAGAAATGGCCGGCATTGAGAATGAAATTCTCCGCCTGCACAAAGAGAAGCAGGAAGATCATGCGAGAACGGATGAGCTTTTCACCGGACTCGATGCCATGCTTCGCAGTCAGGAACTGAAGTGCAGGGAATCCAGGTCGATGCTGGAACAGGAGACTTCCGAGACGTCACATCTTGAGGAAGAGATCCTTACGATCAGCGCTGATTTGAAGCCCCTCCTCAAAACAAGATCGGAAATACAAAAAGGATACACCATGCTTCTGGGGCGGCTGCAAAATGTACGCGGATATATAATCATGCTGCTTCTGATTTTCGCCCTGACCATGGCTCTTTTATTCGTGACACATCAACCGGTGAATTTGGTTGGAATCGTTTTTCTGTTTCTCGCGGCGGTGATCTTTGCCGCCAATCGCATGCAGCTTCGCGGTTTAGACCGGAAAATCGTTTTTCTAAGCAAAGATCACGAAGGGAAAATGGCTCTTTTCGAATCGGGCTCTGCAGCACTCTATCATGCGGAGAGCTCTCTGAGGGATGAGGAGATGCGGCAGTCCGACCTTCTGCTGCAAAAGAAAAGACTCCTTGAGGATGCCCAAAAAGATGATAAAAACAGAGACTATGTTCTCCATATGACGATCGAACACCGGGATACATGCAAAAATCGCCTGGAACAGCTTCAGGAAGCAGCGCCGGCTGCGAAGCCGGACAATATGGATGCTGCATACGGGTCTTCTCCGACGGATCCGACCGCAGAGAATTCAGGGCAGCAGAATGTACCGGATGCAGCGGCAGTCCGCTATTCGGAAGAACAGATTCCACTTCTTAAGAGCGGCTCTGCGGCTCTGCGGCTGACAATATCTGATGAACTCGGCAGAGCCGAAGCGTATCGGACCGAAATATCCGCATGTCAGGTGGACTCTGCGAGAAAAGAGACGGGCAGAGAGAATCTGCTGGCTCAGATTCCTGACCGTTCCGCGATCGAGGAACAGCGCGCCGTTCTGCAGGACCGGCTCGCAGCCGCGAAAGCCTATCATCTGGCGCTGGCTGCTGCGCAGAACGTTCTTGACGAAGCATTCTCGGAGATGGAGAATGTGTTTGCACCGCAGGTGAATGAACGTGCGGGTGCATATCTTGCAAAACTTACGGACGGTATGTATTCGACGATTCGTGTGGATCGGTCATTCTTTGCCGAACTGGCTTCGGAGGGAGATTATGCGTTTCATCCGGTCGACTATTTCAGCGGAGGCACGGTGGATCAGGTCTATCTTGCACTTCGTCTGGCAATATCCGATCTTGTACAGACATCAGACGACAAAATGCCGCTATTGCTTGATGATGCCTTTATTCAGTATGATGACAGAAGAGCAAAATGCGCATTGCGGCTGCTTCGCGAATTGGCCGGCAGCCGGCAGATCATTTTGTTCACCTGCCATCACCGCATGATCGATATGAACGATGATGTCCAAATGAATGAAGGATGATGATGTGAAGAATACCGAATCATTTTCCAGAAACCCCACATTACAGAATACGAGCGGCCGTGCATGGCGGATTCGAATCGTTCTGTTTTTTGCGTGCGCATTTCTCGGATTTCTGATGATTTCGCAATACAAATCGCTCATTAAGACCCCCGAAGAAAAATTCGTGGAGGGGAAAACCAGCGATGAACTGGCGCTGGATTACATGTCACTATATAATAAAAACATTGCATTGGCCGACCGCAACCGGGCACTTACCGAAAACGCAAGCAAACTGGAGGCTGCCAGCCGGAACGACAAAGATCTTACTTCTGTTCTGACAGAGGAGGATCAGGACGCGCTTCGCAGAGCCGGACTCATGGAAGCTTCCGGAAGCGGGATAAGCGTAGTGATTCATCCGGATAAGGATGTTCCGATTACATCCAACATGCTGATTCAGTTTATAAATGAAGTCAAAGCAGCGGATGCGAGTGCAATTTCCATTAATAACCAGCGAGTCGTTGCCATGACGGAAGTCAGAGATACGGTTCTCGGGTTCTCGGTAAACGGAGTTACGTTCTATTATGACAATCCGATCACGATCGTCGCTCTCGGGAATGGCGTTGACATGTACGGCGCACTTCAGATGATCGGCGGAGTATTGGACAAATGGACGCAGGATCATATTGACGTGCATGTGGATATCGTTGACAATCTAACTGTGCCTGCACTCGCTGATTGGCAGGCAGACGAAATGAGCCTTCTGCCCTATGCGGACACCTTAACTCCGACAACTGCGCCCTGACAGAGAGGATAATCATGAAAAGAGATAAAGCCTTGAATGTATTCCTGTTCTTTGTTTTGACGGCAGAGCTGTTTATCTGTTTTTGCCCGGTCTATTTTGCCTATGGCGCGGTGCATATTCGTTCCATATCATTGCCGGAGCGATTTTACAGTCTGCTCGTCATTTTATTATGGCTGACGCTCAGTATCTATTCCGCGTGGAAAAAGAGACTCCCGCTTCTCGTCGGCGGTCTGTGCTATTCCCTGATGGCGTATCTGCCCGGTTGGATTCTGCCTCATTTAACGCAGGCCACCGGCAGTACAGCAAATTCCGGCATATCTTCAAATCTGTTGAAGTTCATTTTTGAACGCATGTATGAACTGACCAATGCTCCGATGGTCGGAATTTCCCTGCTTGTTTCGACGAAGACAGCACAGGGGCTGAGTAAAATGCTTCTCCCGGTGCTTCTGGCATGTTATGCCGGTGCCCAGCTGTTTCGTTTCTACCGCAATGCCTATCTGGCGGCGCAGCTGCATATCGAAGACACAGCCTACGCGTCCAATCCGGAACTAGCCCATGCATTGGCAATAGCGCCTATAATAAGCACGCAACCGGCCGGAACGGATATGGTTATCTCTGCTGATCCTGCAGGTCTGATCGCATTAGACAGAGATTCATCCGAATCAGATGCATCCGACGGCCAGACACACCTTCGCATCCCGGGGCTTCATTGAGAAAACATATTCCGGAGCATACGAAAAAGAAGCTTGCACGGACCGCGGGAATCGCTTAGAATGTGATGAATGACGAAACATGGTTATTAATATCATGAGATGAAGAGGTGAATAACATGTCGAACGAAAATGCATTTTGGAAGGCCTGGCTGGAAGGCAAGACCGACAAAGACAACAGTGCGAAAAATCCCGCCGACGAGACAACGAAAACAACATTGGAAACAGCAGAATCTTCATCTTTGAACGTGTCAGAAAAATCTCCGGATCAGCTCGAAGAAGGTCTCAGGGATTTATCATGGATCGACTCCGGCCGTGTTGCAGTCAAAAAAATCAAAAAGAGAACACAGTCCATCGGAGAAGAAATCGGCAACAGCGTCACACATGGAGCGATGGCACTCTTCATGCTTGGCATGCTGCCCTACGCCGCCATTCGTGCATTTACGCATGCGCCCGCAGGCAAGGATTCGCTTGACGCGTTCGGTGTATCCGTTTTCATCATTTCGATATTCAGCATGCTTCTGGCTTCGACCGTGTATCATTCCATGAAGTACGGTACACCGCACAAGAACGTGATGAACCGGATCGACCATATCATGATCTATGTCGCAATCGCCGGAACCTACACGCCGATCTGCCTGTCTGTCATCGGGGGCACCCTGGGAACCGGTTTGTGTATCGCTCAGTGGGCCTTCGTCATTGCCGGCGCTCTTTTCAAGTCTCTTGCATTCTCGAAAACCATACGTTCCTATGTCATCACAGTCGGAATTTATCTGCTCATGGGTTGGATGATCGTGCTGTGTCTCCCTGCTTTGGCGGGAAGTGATGTGCAGTCTCCGTTCGTCTGGCTGATTCTTGCAGGAGGTCTGTGCTATACATCCGGCGTTATCTGTTTCTCTATGAAATTCCCGTTTGCACATATGGTGTGGCATTTCCTGGTCGACTTCGGCGCACTCTGCCACTTTCTTGCCATCGTTTACTTTATGCGATAACGGCTTCCCAATTGAATGTCTGAGTGAATGCAGAAGCGGTTTCCGGCCGTTTCTGCATTTGTTTTCGTCAAAAACACCATAAAAAAACTCACGATGTACGTTTACAGACCGCCAAGTCGATGATATACTAAATTGCCCGAGGTCTGGAAGGGGATTTTTTTGCGTGCGCATCTTTGTTCATCATTCGATGCAACGCAGAGAACACTGTTTCGGAACCAGGAGACACATTATAAATGAAAGGAGGTGTATTGATGCCTACGTTCAACCAATTGGTCAAATCCGGAAGAGCATCCAAGACTTACAAGTCAACGGCTCCGGCACTGCAGAGCGGAATAAACACACTGCACAAGAAGCAGACAGATATTTCTTCTCCGCAGAAGCGTGGAGTGTGTACGGTTGTCAAGACGGTAACCCCGAAGAAGCCTAACTCGGCCCTTCGTAAAGTTGCCAGAGTACGACTGACAAACAGCTTTGAAGTTACGGCTTACATTCCGGGAATTGGACACAACTTGCAGGAACACTCCGTTGTTCTGATCAGAGGCGGACGTGTTAAGGATCTTCCCGGTGTGCGCTATCACATCGTCAGAGGAACCCTTGATACAGCCGGTGTAGCCAATCGTCTTCAGAGCCGTTCCAAATACGGTGCTAAGAAGCCGAAGGCCGGTAAGGTCAAAAGCAAGAAATAATTTTCCGTGGTTGGACAGATAAGTGATCAGTACACTGTCAATATAGAAGGTCTGCAGAACTCCGTCAGGAGGGATGCTGCCGGTCTCGAAGGACATTGCTGCTGGCTCTGACACGGTCCAAAAGAATACGTGAGTACCTGTGATTTCAGATAGAAATCTGATGATCATGAAAGGAGGGAAGACAAGTGCCAAGAAAAGGCAATGTCCCAGTTAGAGAAGTGCTTCCGGATCCGTTGTACAATGATGTAAAGGTGACCAAACTCATCAACAACATCATGCAGGACGGCAAGAAGGGTGTTGCACAAAAAATCTGCTATGACGCTTTTGAATTAATCAAGACGCGTACAGGCAAGGAGCCGCTTGAAGTTTTCACGCAGGCCCTGGAGAATGTTATGCCGGTCCTCGAGGTTAAGGCAAGACGTGTCGGAGGTGCGAACTATCAGGTTCCGATCGAAGTTCGTCCTGCAAGACGTCAGACACTCGGTCTGCGCTGGTTGGTAGCTACTGCCAAGAAGCGCAGCGAACGCACCATGAAGGAGCGTCTCGCCGGCGAGCTGATCGACGCATCCAACAATGCGGGCGGCGCATTCAAGAAAAAAGAAGACATACACAAGATGGCGGATGCTAACAGAGCTTTCGCTCATTACAGATGGTAACCATCAGAATAAGGAGCAATTGAAACCATGGCCAGAGACTTCTCTTTGGAAAATACAAGAAATATCGGCATCATGGCTCACATTGACGCCGGAAAAACGACATGTACGGAGCGCATTCTGTACTACACCGGAAAGATTAGAAAAATCGGTGAAGTACATGAAGGTGCTGCAACCATGGACTGGATGGAGCAGGAGCAGGAGCGTGGAATCACGATTACTTCGGCTGCGACCACCGCAGAATGGAAGGACCACCGTATCAATATCATTGATACGCCCGGCCATGTTGATTTCACTGTCGAAGTTGAGCGCTCACTGCGCGTTCTGGATGGAGCTGTCACATTGCTCTCTGCAAAAGGCGGCGTTGAGCCACAGACGGAAACTGTCTGGAGACAGGCGGACCGCTATGGTGTTCCCCGCATGGCTTTTGTCAACAAGATGGACATCATGGGTGCTGACTTTTTCCGATCTGTGAATATGATGAAGGACCGTCTTAAGACCAATGCGATGGCCCTTCAGATTCCGATCGGTGCAGAAGACACTTTCACGGGCATCATTGATCTTATGACCATGAAAGCCGAAGTGTACCTCAACGATGACGGCTCTGTATATCAGGAAACGGAAATTCCGGCAGAAATGCTGGAACTTGCCGAGAAGTACAGAGAAATCATGGTCGAGATCATTGCGGAGACCGATGAGGAACTCACAATGAAGTTCCTCGAGGGCGAGACAATCGATGTGCCTGAACTCAAGGCAGCTCTGCGAAGAGCAGTTCTTGCGTGCAAGATTACACCGGTCATCTGCGGATCTGCCTACAAGAACAAGGGCGTACAGATGCTGCTTGACGCAGTTATCGACTACATGCCTTCTCCGATGGATATCAAGGCCATCATGGGCATTAATCCGGACACGGAAGAGGAAGAACCCCGTCCTTCAGACGATTCGAAGCCTTTTGCCGCACTCGCATTCAAAATCATGACAGATCCTTTCGTAGGCAAGCTCTGCTTCTTCCGTGTGTACTCCGGTACACTGGATGCAGGATCCTACGTAATGAACGCCACAAAGAAGAAAAAGGAACGTATCGGTCGTATACTCCAGATGCATGCCAATCACCGCGAGGAGATCGGCAAAGTGTATTCGGGAGATATTGCCGCTGCCGTAGGCCTCAAGGACACAACCACAGGCGACACGCTCTGCGATGAGAAACATCCGATCATACTTGAATCGATGAATTTCCCGGAGCCTGTTATTGAGGTTGCCATTGAGCCTAAGTCCAGAGCTTCTCAGGAAAAGATGATCGCCGCTCTGCAGAAACTTGCAGAAGAAGATCCGACTTTCCGCACATTTACGGATCATGATACAGGGCAGACGATCATTGCCGGCATGGGTGAACTCCATCTCGACATCATCGTTGACCGTCTGTTCCGCGAATTCAAAGTGGAAGCCAACGTTGGAGCTCCGCAGGTAGCATACAAGGAGACGATCCGTAAGCCCGTTCGTGCGGAAGGACGTTTTGTACGTCAGTCCGGCGGTCACGGTCAGTACGGACACTGTATCCTTGAGCTTGAACCTCAGGAACCCGGCACAGGCTATTCATTTGTCAATGCAACGGTCGGCGGAACGATTCCGAAGGAATTCATCAATCCGATCGATGCAGGCGTACAGGAAGCTATGGCCAGCGGAATTCTTGGAGGGTATCCGGTTGTTGACATCAAGGTCACCGTCGTCGACGGTTCCTATCATGATGTTGACTCATCCGAAATGGCCTTTAAGATCGCCGGTTCCATGGGCTTCAAAGAAGGCATGAAGAAAGCAGATCCTTGTCTGTTGGAACCGATCATGCGTGTTGATATCGATGTTCCTGATGATTACATGGGAGACGTCATCGGCGGAATCAATTCCCGCCGCGGACTCATCAAAGGTATCGAAGCAAGAAACGGAACCCAGTCCATTCAGGGTGAAGTTCCGCTCTCCAACATGTTCGGTTATGCAACCGCTCTGCGATCATCCACACAGGGACGAGGAACATTTGTTATGCAGATCAGCCACTTCGCTGAGATGCCGAAGAGCATTATGGAATCGATCCTGAAGAAGTAAAAACCGCATATCCAATCCGTCCGGTTGCATCTTGCGATTATCAGCAAATATAGTAAAATAGATGCATCTGACGTTTGAACGGAAAAGAACAATATGCTATATATCAGCAAATGAGTGCTGACAAAGGAGGAAATAACAAATGGGAAAGGCAAAATTTGAAAGAAACAAGCCGCACGTCAACATCGGGACCATTGGTCACGTTGATCACGGCAAGACATCCCTTACAGCAGCGATCACGAAGGTGCTCGCGATGACAGGTAAGGCAAAGTATAAGGATTACGGCAGCATTGACAGTGCTCCTGAAGAGAGAGCCCGTGGTATCACGATCAACACTGCACACGTAGAGTATGAGACAACAGCTCGTCACTATGCGCACGTTGACTGCCCCGGCCACGCTGACTATATTAAGAACATGATCACCGGTGCTGCTCAGATGGACGGAGCTATCCTCGTCGTTTCAGCTGCAGACGGCCCGATGCCTCAGACACGCGAGCACATCCTGCTTGCCTGCCAGGTAGGCGTTCCCTCGATCGTTGTTTTCATGAACAAATGCGATCAGGTTGATGACGAAGAACTCCTTGAGCTTGTTGAGATGGACATTCGTGACCTTCTCAATCAGTACGAGTTCCCCGGCGATGATACGCCGATCATCAGAGGTTCCGCTCTGGATGCTCTTGAATCCACTTCAACAGATCCGAATGCACCTGAATACAAGTGCATTAACGAACTGCTCGAAGCTGTTGACACCTTTATCCCGACTCCCGCACGTCCGATTGACAAGCCGTTCCTTATGCCTGTTGAAGATGTTTTCACCATCACAGGCCGTGGTACAGTTGCAACGGGCCGTCTCGAGCGCGGAATCATCAAGGTCGGCGACGCCGCTCAGATCATCGGACTGCAGGAAGAACCCAAGGCAACGGTTGTTACCGGTGTTGAAATGTTCAGAAAGCTCCTTGATCAGGCACAGGCCGGAGACAACATCGGACTGCTCCTTCGCGGTGTAGACCGTAAGCAGGTAGAGCGCGGCCAGGTTATTGCCAAGCCGGGTTCCATCACACCTCATTCCAAGTTCACAGGTCAGGTCTATGTACTGACACAGGCAGAAGGCGGACGTCACAAGCCTTTCTTCAATGGCTACCGTCCTCAGTTCTACTTCCGTACAACAGACGTTACCGGTGTTGCTCACCTTCCGGAAGGCACAGAAATGTGTATGCCCGGTGACCACATCACCATCACTGTTGAACTGATCACAACCATTGCTATGGAGACGGGTCTCAAGTTCGCTATCCGTGAGGGTGGCCGTACTGTTGGTGCCGGAACCGTATCTACAATTATTGAGTAATCTCTCATTGGCTTAAGTGCCGCTGATATCTCAAGTACAAAAGTCCTGCCGGATTTCCGGCAGGACTTTTTTCTGTTCGTTTGCATATTTTCCTTCCGATGGAGACCGGCAAAAATATGCCGTTCATTAAGGGCGTTACCTTGACCGCCCGGCCTGCAGAATGGCTTTATCCAGTGCTTCTTTCACGGCGGCCGGTTCTTTTACGAAAGGGAAATGCAGCGTCATGCCGTGCGTGCGGATCCGGATCCGCCCATAGTGAAGAGGACCTGCAAAAAAATGCTGTGCGACGGTAACCGATGTAATATCGGTCAGGCAGAGGGAAAAGTGCCGGTGCAGCAGGGCAAACCGGATGCCGTATAACCGCTGTGTACTAACGAGGATGCGGTTGTAAACGAACATTAGAAACGCAAAAAGAAAACTCAGGAGCGACAGGGCCCAGCCGCCAAGGAAAAACTGCAGAATCAGCGCATACGGATCCGAGTGTATTTTGCTCGCGGCAAAGTAGTATGCGCAGAAGAAAATCGCACAGAAGAAGAGATACAGCATCGACGGATGGTGGGAAATCACCACGCGGAAGAGCGGCATTTCTTTTCGGCCTGCATCATATGGATCCGTAAATTCCGGCGGTTCGATTTTCATAAGGACCCTGCTTTCAGGATGATGCCTTGACTGTATTCCAGAGATCGGAATAGGCCTGTTCGATGTCGGCATTCGTATAGAAAAGCTCGAGTGACTGGAAAGTCTCTGCATCCGGATAGTAGTTCAGGTTGTTCTTGACCTCATCGGGGAGCATAGCGCGGGCGACGGTGTTCGGTGTCGAATAACCGACGTATTCGCAGTTCGCCAGAGCAACATCCGGGTCGTACATGTAATTGATAAACGCGTGCGCACCGGCGACGTTTTTGGCGTTCTTTGGAATGCACATCATATCGACGGACCAGTTGGAGCCTTTGGGAAGGGCAAATTTCAGATCGATTTTATCAGCATTTCCCAGTTCCTCAATGCGGCTGAGGATGACCTGGTGATCGCCGGACCACGCTTCAGAAGCGACGAGTTCTCCGCTGGCGATTTTGTCTTTCAGATTATCAATTCCATAGGCAGGCGCCATGGTTTTTTTCTGATTCAGAAGCAGCTGCTGCGCCTGATCCAGCTGGGCGGTATCGGTCGTATTCAGACTGTAGCCGTAGTAGTTCAGGGCGACACCGACGGACTCGCGCATGCTGTCATACATGCCCACTTTATTTTTGTACTGGGCATCGAAAAGAACCCCCCACAGGACTTTCGGATCCGTGGAGTCGACAGGTATCGTTACTTTATTGGCATCGTAGACGAGACCGACGGTGCAGAACATATAGGGAGCGGCATAGGACATGACGGAGTCGGAGACGGTGGAATCCAGATCGTATTTCACGCTGTTGAACATCGGATCCATATTGGCCGTGACATTCGGCAGAAGACTCATATCCAGCTTCTGGAGCTTGTCTTCGCGGATCAGCCGG
>JADGQQ010000079.1 GCA_017881645.1 Clostridia bacterium | reverse complement strand
CCGGGAGCCGCTACGGCACGAGTCTATTTCAATGCGGAAGATGCAACCGCTGCAGCAGCACGCGGCGAGAAAGTCATGTTGGTCCGTCTCGAGACTTCTCCGGAAGATCTCGCCGGAATGGATGTATCCAAAGGAATTCTGACCGGCCGCGGCGGTATGACATCTCATGCCGCAGTTGTAGCCAGAGGCATGGGTAAATGCTGCATCTCCGGATGCTCTGAGCTCATCATCAAAGAAGAAGAGAAATATTTCCAGACCAAAGACGGTAAGAAATACTTTGAAGGCGATTGGATTTCTCTCGACGGTACGACCGGCAATGTATATTCCGGCAAGATCGATACGCAGGAGGCAACGCTCTCCGGTGATTTCAGAACCATTATGGAGTGGTCGGATGAATTCCGCACGATGAAGGTCCGTGCAAACGCTGACACAATCCGCGATGCAAATGTCGCCTTTGATTTGGGCGCGCAGGGTATCGGACTGTGCCGCACCGAGCACATGTTCTTCGAAAAAGAGCGTATCTTTGCTTTCCGTCAGATGATCGTTGCAAAAGACGAGACGGCCAGAAGAGTGGCTCTCGATAAAATTCTTCCCTATCAGCAGGGCGACTTCGAAGGTCTGTTCCGCGCCATGAAGGGATACCCGGTTACCATTCGTCTTCTGGATCCGCCGCTTCATGAATTCCTTCCGCAGAACGATACGGATATTCTTGAGCTCGCTGGAGCACTCAAAATGGATGCGTCAACTCTCAAAGATTTCATCGACAGTCTCCATGAGCTCAACCCGATGCTCGGACACAGAGGCTGCCGTCTGGCCGTCACCTATCCGGAAATTGCCGAAATGCAGACAAAGGCGATCATCGCAGCTGCAATTGAGGTCAATAAGGATGGAGGACCGCAGGTCGTTCCGGAAATCATGATTCCGCTCGTCTGCGAAGTCAAGGAACTCAAGTTCGTAAAGGCGATCATTGTAAAGACCGCTGATGAACTGATTCGCCAGGCTGGAATCAAGTTGGATTACAAGGTCGGAACGATGATCGAGATCCCCCGCGCCGCACTGACAGCAGATGAGATCGCAGTTGAAGCGGAGTTCTTCTCCTTCGGCACGAACGATCTGACCCAGATGACCTACGGTCTGTCCCGTGATGACGCCGGTAAAATTCTCGACGCATATTATCAGACAAAGATCTTCGAGAACGATCCGACCGCACGTCTCGACGTCGTCGGCGTCGGCAAGCTCATGCGCATCGCCACCGAAGGCGGCCGCGCAACGCGCCCCGACATCAAGCTCGGAATCTGCGGCGAGCACGGCGGAGACCCTTCATCGATTGCATTCTGCAATACGCTGAACTTCTCCTACGTATCCTGTTCACCTTTCCGTGTGCCGATCGCACGCCTCGCAGCTGCACAGGCCGCGATCACACAGCGCAAGTAAGTACGATCACTTTTTACATCTGCAAAACCCGTCCGGAAAATCTTCCGGGCGGGTTTTCGTATGAGTCGTTTTCACTTGAAAATAACGAAAAAGCACGGGGGTTGGCATACACACCGTCAAGGTTGACAGATGCAAAAAAATGATGAAATATTATGCTATACTGAACGCATTATCAAAACAGGATCAGGAGAATAATCGTATGACAAAGAAAGCGAAATTGACGAATATATGTCCCGTCTTTCTTTCTGACGATGTGAAACGAACGACAGAGTATTATGTTCATGAATTGGGATTCAAATATGCCGCCCATTTCGATAAAGAGGATAATTTTGCGACCATATATCGTGATTCAATCGAAATTGTCATTGTTCAGAAGAAGAAAGGGACGATTGCATCCAACACGAAAAGATACGGGAACGGGTTTGACGCCTATATCGATGCCGACTCATTAAAGGGCATAGATCATCTTTATGATGAATGCCTGAAAAGAAATGTCCGTATTGTAAAGAGCCCGGGAATGACAGATTACGGAAGTTATGAGTTTGTCATTGAAGATATTGATGGTCGGAACATCGGATTCGGATTGATTGCCAATAAGGATATATATTTCGAAAATTCCAATTTGTTGGAGCAATAGAAGCAGGGGGAGAGAAATATGGCTGTTTCGTTTAAATGCCCCGGTTGTGCAGCGAGTCTGGTTTTCGACGCTGACAAGCAGATGATGACCTGCGAATACTGCGGAAAAGTTATTTCGCCGGCGGATGTCGAGGCGCAGATGTCGATCTTGTCCGGCGAAGCAATGAAAGAGGAGGATAAACGGGACGCAGAACTGCGTGAACCGGATGCGTCCGTCTCCGCAACAGACACCGGCGCCGGTTCGCCGGCAGCCGCAACGTCGACGCATGCGCCCGCTGCGGAACAGCCCCTCTGGAGCAGCGAATCCATGCAGTACGTCTGCAACAGCTGCGGCGCGGCAGTCATCACGGATCAAAACACAGCCGCAACATTTTGTGCTTTCTGCGGATCTCCGACTATCATTGCAGAGCGGCTGGCCGAGGAACGTGCGCCGGACTTTGTATTACCTTTTCAGTATGGACGCGATACGGCGATCGATTGTTTTTTTGAATGGTGCAATGCCGGCCGATTTACCCCGGTGCAGTTCATCCGAAAGGAAAACATCGAGAAAATGACAGGACTTTACGTGCCGTTCTGGCTTTTTGACAGCGCGGCGGAGATGAGAATCGAGGCTTCGGGGAAAAAAGTTGCGACGAGCACGACGGGCCGGAAAACCATAACAACAACATCCTATTTTCGTATCATCCGTAATCGTCATTTGGATTGGAACAAAATTCCGCTGGATGGAGCGACCCGCATCGACGATAAACTGATGGAAGTGATTGAGCCTTACGATTATGTGGATCTTGAACCATTCAGCATGAAGTATCTGGCGGGGTTTTTCGCAGATAAATACGACCTCACGGCCGACAAGCTTTCGGGCCGACTGAACGATCGGCTTTCCGATTACGCGGATAAGATTTTCAAGGAATCGGTATCCGCATATTCCACGGTATCCATAGAGAACAACGAAACGGTTTACCGGGCACCGACCTTTCATTATGCTCTGATGCCGGTCTGGATTCTGAATTATAAATATCTCGGGAAAACCTACACGTTCGCGATGAACGGGCAGACGGGCAAAATTGCCGGCGAACCGCCGGTCAGCCTTGTGAAGCTCGTCGTACTCGCGCTCGCGGTTCTTCCATTGGCCGCATTCATCTGCCGATTTGTCGGCTGGCTGATTTTGGGAGGGCTTCTGACATGAAAAATACAGCAAATATCCCGTCCCGCCGCAGAACAAGCGCATTATCGGAATTCTCGGTCCTTTCAGCCGGAATCCTTGCATTGGTTATCCTTCTGGCCGTGTTTGCTGTGGCTGCCTACATATACATGATTCGACCGCCGGTAAAAAACTTCGCGATCCAGGACAATGCGAATCTTCTTTCGAAAACTGAAGAGGAAGATCTCTCGCAGGCTGCGAAAAATCTTTCCGAAGAGAAACAAATCAACGTTATCGTCGTCACAACGGAGAATAAGGGATCCTTATATGCACAGAGCGACGAGGGAAGCGCCCTGTACGCTCGGGACAAATATATTGAGTTGGCGCACGGCAAGTCATTCAAAGACAATTCCGGCGTTCTGCTTCTGATCGATATGGAGAACCGGTATGTTTATGTATATACCTATGCGACCGCACATGCCGCGGTTACCAATGCCGAATGTACCGCGATGGCGGAAAGTGTTGTTCCGGCTCTGCAGGGGGAACAATATGCGTCGGCTTTGGAAAGTCTGATCTCACAGATTTCCTCGAATGATTTCATCAGCGGGCCGCTTATTTTCGTGTATATATTGTATATTGCGGGGCCGCTTGCCTTCGTCATACTTGTTCTCGCTCTTGTCTCGCATAATATGCGCACCAAAATCACAACGAATTACAGGACATATCTGGATCAGATCAACACAAAGGATCTGGGCGATCAGGATATTTTTGATCACAAAACGGTGGTTGTTACAACGAGTTCGAGCGGTTCCGGCT
>JADGQQ010000078.1 GCA_017881645.1 Clostridia bacterium | reverse complement strand
TTAATCGCTGATTCTACAAGAAGAATGAGCTGATCGAATTTATCGTTCTTCTCGCAATATCCCTGAATTTCGAGCGCACGAATCGTCTCAAGCGGCGGGGCAAGATCTTTATGTCCTGTTAAAAGCAAAATATACAGTTCATCGTTGAATTCGCGGATTTTTTCAACGACCTTGTCTCCGTTGATGGGTTCCATCATGAAGTCAAGAATCAAGAGGTCATAGTTACCGTTCCGGATTTTTTCAATGGCATCCAGCGGCGAAGTGACGCCTTCCACTTCATATCCATTGCGTTTCAGAACAACCGTCAGAGAATCGATGATACCCGGCTCGTCATCCAGAACAAGAACTTTGAACTTGGACGTCACAACAGTTTTTATCTTTCTCACAAAACATCCCCCCTAAATAATTCGATGGGTAACAAGTGGGATTTCAATATAAAAAACAGCGCCTTTGCCGATTTCTGACTCAAACCACATTTTTCCGCCGAACTTTCCCCGGATCGTTGAGTATGACATATAAAGTCCGAGTCCTGTTCCGTGTTTGGCTTTCGTTGTTATCATCTCTTTAAATAAACGGTTCTTCGTATCTTCCGACATGCCGGTTCCGGAGTCCCGTACTTCAAATTGTACCATGTTGTCCTTCTGGGAAATAATAAAATCAATTTTGCCTTCATTGCCCGCATATGCTTCGATGCTGTTCGATATAAGATTATTGATTACCTGTACCAGACTGTTTACCTCTCCTTTGATTTCGGTCTGCATATCCAGCCGGCAGTCCAGCACCATTTTGCAGCTGGATGATTTGAGTTCATGGTTCATGAGTATATCAATTCTCTTCAGCAATTCCTTCAAAATGAATTTGTCCGTTGTCGATGCTGTGAGCTGTACAGCCTGTCCCTTTACCGTAGAAATGATATCAGACATATAGGCGCAGTAACTTTTCATTTTATCGATCCATTCGCGCATATCTTTTGCGATTTCCATATGATCCTCTTGAGTCACGCTTGGATCTCCGATCGATTCTTCGTATTCCTTTATTAAATCACGTATGCCCTCCAGGCCGCCGGATATTGACATTATGGGCGTTTTCAGGTTGTGCGAGATTCCTCCGACCAGCTGTCCGAGCGAGACAAGATGTTCCGATTCAATCAACTGAGCCTGCGCCTTTTGAATAAGTTCAAACGATTTCCTTTGTTCGGTAATGTCTTTAAACAGGATAATCGTTCCCCTGTGGCGTTTTTCCGTAACAAGCGGGGTGATTTCAATGGTAAAGGTCTTGTCAAAAGTGTCATTAGAGAACTGTTTGTCAAAACTTGCCGGTTCAAGATTCAATTCTGCTGCCTTTAACTGGTTCTGGAAAAACGAAGAACTTCCTTCTGTATATATCATGATTTGATCCAGCCACTCAAAAATATTCATCCTTCGTTTGATAGAAACTTTGCCGTCAAATTTGTCCAAAATAGATTTATTGAAGTCAATGATATCGTTTTCGACATTTATAACAATATAACTGTCGGACATATGGTCAACGACGGTCTGCAGGGCAATTGGAGTAACACTCAGAAAATCAAATTTCAGAATCGCAAGCATAAAACAAAAAACGGCAATCGTGAAAGAGATCGGTTCATAATAGAGAGAAACAGGAAGAATATTCATAATGAAGATAATGTCAAAGATAATCGGAACGACAGCCCCGAGAACGATAAGCAGCGATTGCTTCGAGAAAAACCCGGAATTCTTTATGGAAAACGAGACCAAAAACAGCAGCCCGAAGAACAGAAGAGCATATGCATACGCGGCTTCAGTACTGCAAAACGGACCTCTGATGATTTCGCTGCTTATCCGGGAAAAACGAACAAAATATAAGTGATGCAGATCATTGGTCCAAATTGCGACTGCATTGGCAACCGGAAGCAGCAGTAGAAGGTAGTTCACTTTTCGAATTTCATGTCCGGATGCAAAGGCAAACCCCAGAAAATACACAAAAACCGAAACAAACCCCACTGCGCTAAAACAGATGTTAATAAACAGCATCCCATTGTAATGAAATAAGGGGCGCGAGTACAAGTCCAAAAGCAAACTGAAATTCCAGACAAAAATGAGAAAAGTAAGGATCAATGAAAATATATGCAGTTCCCTTTTTCTCTTCATATAAAGGATCAGAAAGAATAGTCCAAGCACGATCAATGCTGAAATAATAAGCAGGATGCCGGACAAATTGTTCAAATCCATGTTTTCAGACCCTCCCGTATTCTTCTACACAGGGTCAAGACTCTCCAAAATGGAAAGGGATTATCCTCATACACTAAATGTGCCATGTTGAAATGTGAAATACAATGTCGCTCCGCTTACATTCATGTTTCAAATGGATTTATGCACGGATTCACCGGCATGTATCTTTCCCTTTTCGGATATATGATGAGTAATCATTGCTGCAAGTTCATCCGCATGCGAATTGAGAAAATAGTGGTTTGCACCTTTCAGCACACGAAGATGTACCATTTTCGCGAACAGATTCCATTTCCTGTATTTGCTGTGGTAATTTTTCGTTATCTCATCTATCTCACCGACTACACAGTAAAGCGGGGCGCGGATCTTCGGATTATCCTTTATCGCATAATCATAGAAATAACGATAGTATGATCTAGCATCATGACGGAAAGTCTTCAGAATGAACCCGACATAATCATTGTTCAAAGAAGTTTTTGGCAGTCCCAGCTGCTGCAGATAGGAGATAATTTTTGCATCCGAATGAAGCATCCACGGATCAATAAAGTTCCCGTAGAACCCTGCATATTTAGGCGGGAAAATGGCACCGGCAAAAATGGCATTCAGTCTCATATCCGCATTTTCCAGAAGGTGAGCCGTCTCAAGCAGCATGGCATTGCCCACGCAGTGACCATAAAGGATGATATCTTCGCTGCATGTTTCGCAGATCTCATCAAAAACCTTCTTTGATGCATCTGTTACAGACAGCAATTCTTCGCTCCCTCCCACATCATGGCCGGGAATATTGACTCCGTATACCGTGTATTCTGCGGAATGTTTTGACACAGCATCACTCAGAGCTTTGTAAGCAATCGCATTCCCGCCCCCGTACGGAAAACAAATAATACTCGTCTTCGGTTCAGCGGAACAGGCCGGAGAAAGGCGGATCAGAATTTTATTCTTATGCGCGGTATCCCCTGCGGATATGAAGTCGGCAATTTTCTTCACAGTAGAGTTATTATAGATGTCGATCAATGTAATATCACAATGTATTTCAGACAGAAGCGACATCATTTTAATCGCACTTAGCGAGTCTCCTCCCAACCGGAAGAAATCGTCATAAATGCCCACCCGGGGAACCTCCAGAACGTGCATCCATATTTGGGTAATGGCCGCCTGAAGATCATTTTCCGGTTCAGCATATTCGACATCCAGCTGGACCGTGACTTCGATTTTTTGAAGACTGTTTCTGTCTATTTTTCCGTTGCGGTTCAACGGCATTTTTCCGATCTGAAAGAAGAACGCAGGAACCATATATTCAGGCACCTGTTTTTGCAGAAAAGCCCGCAGATCGTTTTGATGAATTTCTTCGTCTGCAACATAATATGCATACAGTTTCTTTTCTCCGAGCAGAGACTGCTTGGGAAATACAACAACCTCATGCATTCCCGGATATTGGTATAAGACAGACTCAATTTCACCAAGCTCGATTCTGAAACCGCGTATCTTTACCTGGCTGTCGATTCTTCCTAGATATTCGAGATCACCGGATCTGTTCACCTTCGCCAGATCTCCGGATCGATATAGAGTTTCATGAATGTTAAATGGACTGGGTACAAATTTGAGGCGGGTAAATTCTTCGTTATTTACATATCCCCGCCCCACACCGCCTCCGCTGACACAAAGTTCTCCCGGGACTCCAACCGGCATAAGATGCAGATTTTTATCCGTAATATAGGTTTTTAGCGTTGGAATGGCACGTCCGATATTGCTTACGTTTTTATCAATTTCTTCCGTCCGGATTTCTTTAAAGGTTACATGTACGGTCGTTTCCGTAATACCATACATGTTGATGAGCGCTGCCGACGGATACAATGTATGGAATGGACGCAGCATGACCGGCTTGAGTGCTTCACCGCCAAATATTACATATCGAAGCTGCAGCGAATGATCCGGTGATGCCATTTCCTCTTGGATCAGATTATAAAAGGCTGCGGGCGTCTGATTCAGAACCGTCACCTTTTCTTTTTTCAGAACCTGAAGGAATTTCCGCGAATCCTTTGCGACATCTTTGGGAATGATCACAAGCGAAGCGCCGTAGAGCAAAGACCCGTACATTTCCCACACAGAAAAGTCAAAGCAAAAAGAATGAAACAAAGTCCATACATCGCCGGAAGAAAATTGAAACTGAAACCGGTTATTGAAAAGAAGCCGAACGACATTCCGATGCTCGATCATGACACCTTTGGGCCGACCGGTCGATCCGGACGTGTAGATGATATATGCCAGATTCCCGGCGCTGCTGCAGCCGGTCAGATTCGACCCTTCGCCGGAATAAATGAACGGTTCATTCATATCGAAAACCGGTACATTTGTATTCCATTTGCGGATGAGATCACTTTGTGTCAGAAGAAGAATCGCACCGCTGTCTGCAAGCATATATTGAATTCTGTCTTCCGGATAATCCGGATCCATTGGAAGATAAGCACCGCCGGCTTTGAGAATAGCCAGAATGCCGACAACCATTTCCATAGAACGCCGCAGAGAAATTCCCACAACGGATTCGGATGTGACCCCTTCCCCCCGCAGAAAAAGGGCGAGCTGATTTGCCCGGCCATTGAGCTCGCCGTAACTCATTCTCTGATCTTCAAATATGACAGCCGTACGGTCAGGCGTTTTTACGCACTGTTCTTCAAACAGCTGCTGGAGCGTTTTCTCACCTGGAAATGAAGCGTCTGTATCATTACAGGAAGTCAGCAGGAAATTTCGCTCTTCTGAAGAAAGAAGGTCGATATCGGAAATCAATTGAGAAGGTTCGTCAACAATTCCTTTAAGAATATTCGAGAAATGCCCCAGCATGCGTTGGATCGTTGTCTCCTCGAACAGATCCGTGCAATATTCTGCAACCAGATCTATTTTGCCGTCCCTGTCAAATGCCTCGAGCGTTATATCGAATTTTGCCGAATGACTGTCAAATGTGTAGGGTGTGATGGTTAGTCCATGCAGGCCAAATTGTGAGATATCCATATGCTGCAGAACGAAAACGGTGTCAAAAAGAGGATTTCTTCCTAGATCCCGCCCCGGTTTGACATGATCAATCAATTCTTCAAACGGGTAGTCCTGATTGTCATAAGCTTTCAGAAGATCGTCTTTCACTTCCTGCAAAAACTGCAGAAACGACTTCTCACCGGCCGGATAACTCCGAATAGCGAGCGTGTTTACAAACATGCCCACCGCGCTCTGCAAATCGGCATGCATTCTTCCTTCCACAGGAATGCCGACAATAATGTCATCCTGCGATGTATATTTGGATAACAGCACATGATAGGCCGCAAGCAAAACCATAAACAAAGTTGCCCCTGTGTCGGTCGCCGTCCTCTTAATACCATTCGCAAGCGCCTCCGGAATCTGAAGAGAAATCCGTTTCCCCTTATAACTTTTCCGGGTCGGGCGGGGAAAATCGGTCGACAAATTGAGGATCGGAATTTCTCCGGCGAAACGATCGAGCCAATATTCCTCTTTCCCCTTCATAGCAGCGGACGCAATTTGGCCGGCATGCCAGGCAGAATAGTCTTTATACTGCATCGTAAGATCCAACAGTTCTGCGCCGTGATACAAATCGGCAAATTCCCGGATTAAAATATTAATCGAAGTACCGTCAGAAATGATGTGATGCATGTCAAACAGCAGGAAATGTCTTGTATTTCCGGTTCGAATGAGTCCCGCGCGAAGAAGCGGTGCCTTCTTCAAATCAAACGGGCGGATAAAAGCTCGCATGATATCCTGTATTTCCGATTCATCGGCCTCGGCATAACCGACTTCGAACGGCACGTCATCCATTATTCTTTGCACAGGTTTCCCGTCGATTACATCAAAGAAAGTTCGCAGCGACTCATGCCGTTTGATAAGCTGCCGGAAAACATTTTCGACTTTCATCCGGCTGACCGCACCCTCGATCAGTAAAATGGCCGGAAGGTTATAGCTGATATCGTTCTCTTCGATCTGCTTCAAGATATACATTCTTCTTTGAGCCGAAGAAACATCATAAAACGGATGATGCGCTGTTTGAGGAATCGGCAGAAATTGACTGGAGGAGG
>JADGQQ010000077.1 GCA_017881645.1 Clostridia bacterium | reverse complement strand
TGCATCCGTGTTTCTATGGCACCGACGTCCCGTCCGTCGACCGTCTGATCGCGCGTCAGCATACCGTTGAGGGTATCTGCAAAGTGATCGGCGCCGATTCTCTCGGATATCTTCAGGCGGACAGTCTCGGCGACATGATTTCCGAGCCCGGCCACCGCTACTGTGACGCCTGTTTCACCGGCAACTATCCGAATGAACAGACCGGAATCGATACGGGCGGCAATGGCAAGGAAACCGAAGATCTGCAGGGTGGCTGTGCCGGAATCGAACCGTTCTAAGGAGGAATCATGCCCGTAAAAGCTGTACTTTTTGACATGGACGGCGTTCTGCTGAACAGCGAGCCTCTTCATGATGATACGAATCTGGAAATTCTCAGAGATCTGGGCGTCGAAGCCGACCGCTCGATCACGGATCCGTATGTCGGCCGCACCAGCGAAGCACTGTGGGGCGATCTTAGGGAACGTTTTCAGTTGGAACTATCGATAGAAGAACTTATGGACCGGCAGTGGGAAACCAATATCCGTGCGCTTCCGCATTCGGGCATCGGCCCTTCCGCGGGACTCGATGACCTTCTTCATTATTTGAAAGAACATCATATACGCGCTACGGTTGCTTCCTCCTCGCGCGGAACTTTTGTCGCCTCGGTTTTGGAGCATCTGCAGATCAGAGACTTCATGGAGGGTTATACCTGCGGCGAGGAAGTTGAGCACAGTAAGCCGGCTCCGGATATTTTTCTTCTGGCAGCTGAAAAAATGCACGTTTCCCCGTCGGAGTGCATGGTGATTGAAGATTCATCCGCAGGGGTTCGGGCAGGGAAGGCCGCCGGTATGTTTACCGTCGGATATGCGAATCCGACATCTGAAGGACAGGATGTGTCGGTCGCGGATGTTGTCGTTCATCATCTTGCAGATGTGCGCAGGATTCTGGACGAAAAAAACAGCGCGGAATCCAATGCTGAAATTTTTGCATAAAGTTTCTCGAAAAGACGCGAAAAACGTCGATATCCTGCGAATATTCGAAAATCATCCAGATATTTTACATTGCATGCTTGACAGGACGTCAACTCGCCATTATGATGATGGAGCGCTTTTACATGAAGTGCCGAAGTGCACGTTCTATTAATGATACAGGAGGACAAGGAACCGATATGAAGACGTATGTTGCTAAGCCTACGGAAGTCGAGAGAAAATGGTTCGTCGTTGATGCTGCGGGCATGACGCTCGGACGTCTTGCCAGTGAGGTCGCGAAGATTCTGCGCGGCAAGAACAAGCCGACGTATACACCTTTCATCGATACCGGCGATTTTGTTATTGTAATTAATGCTTCCAAGCTGGTTCTTACCGGAAAGAAGCTTGACCAGAAGTTCTATCGCTATCACACATCCTATGCAGGCGGACTCAAGGAGACCAGCTATCGTAAACTTATGGATACGAAGCCGGAGAAAGCATTTGAGTTAGCCATCAAGGGCATGCTCCCGAAGAATGCGATGGGTCGTCAGATGTTCAGAAAGCTCAAAGTCTATGCCGGCGACAAACATGAGCACGCCGCACAGAAGCCTGAGTTACTGACGATTGATGTATAAGAGAGGGAGGATCAAGACAAATGGTTAAGAAAACTGCGAAAGTTTATTTCTATGGTACGGGTCGTCGTAAGAATGCAGTTGCCTGCGTTCGCATCGTCCCCGGTACAGGAATCATTACAGTCAACGACAAGGACATCAATGAATATTTTGGCCTCGAGACACTGAAGCTTATTATTCATCAGCCACTCGTAGCTACAGCTACCGAAGGCAAGTTCGATCTGATCTGCAAAGCGGTTGGCGGCGGTATATCAGGACAGGCCGGAGCAATTCGCCATGGTCTTTCCCGTGCCCTGCTTCAGGTAGACTCTGATGCTTACCGTTCCATTCTTAAGAAGGCCGGCTTCCTCACACGTGATGCACGTATGAAGGAAAGAAAAAAGCCGGGTCTCAAGAAAGCAAGAAAAGCGTCACAGTTCTCCAAGCGTTAATCGAATCCTGCGCCGTGCTTTGGAGAGGCCGTCTTCGGATGGCCGGCTATATAGCTTAAGCTGCGGACACATCACATTCACGTTGTATCAGCTTACGCGGCGTATCCGTCAGAAATGGCAGGATGCGCCGCGATTGCGTTTTTTGGGGGAAAGTGAGGATTCATTGTGCTTGTAATACAACACGCCCGCATACTGACAATGGATGACAATATCATATTCGAAGATGGTTATCTGATCGCAAAAGAAGACCGGATTCTTGTGTTGGGATCTATGGATGCGTATTCTTCCGGGTTGACGGCCGGTGAAGACGCTGTCGTGATCGATGCAAAAGGCGCATGGCTTCTGCCTGCATTTATTGACGCACATTCGCATCTCGGACTTTTCAACGACAGTCTTGATTACGAAGGCAGTGACGGGAACGAGGACACGGATCCGATCACGCCCCAGCTCCGTGCCATTGACGGAATTCATCATGCGGATATTTGTTTCCGTGAGGCCTATGAATCCGGCGTGTCAATCGTAATGACCGGTCCGGGAAGCGGAAATGTCATGGGCGGACAGTTTGCCCTGATCCGTACATATGAGAATACTGTCGATCGTGCGATCATTCAGGCACCCAGCGCACAGAAGATCGCCCTCGGTGAGAACCCCAAACAGGTATACGGCAAAGAAAATAAGACGCCGTCCACGCGTATGGGGACCGCGGGACTTCTTCGCGATACGCTTTTCAAGGCCGTGGAATATCGCGAGAAATGGGACGAATACATCACCGACAAAGCCCTCTATGACGCAGCGGTTGCCAGCGCGGCCCAGGAGATTCCGGATGTGCCGGATCGCCCGGATTTCGATCTGCAACTCGAATCTCTGCGTCCGGTTCTGACCGGGAGCATTCCCCTCAAAATTCATGCCCACCGTCAGGACGATATCCTGACAGGCGTCCGTATCTGCAACGAATTCGGACTTAAATATACACTGGAGCACTGCACAGAGGGACATCATATAGCAGATGTTCTTCGCGACGAATATATTGCGGGGCAGGCACCCGGACGCGGCACAGGCAACCGCACAGGCAAAGGCGGTATGCTGCTGGGCGTCATTGTCGGACCTACGATCGGTGACCGTTCCAAGCCGGAACTGTCTTCCCATACCATCAAAACAGCTGGCGTCCTGCACAAGGCCGGGCTGCCTGTGGCTATCATGACGGACCACCCCAGCCTTCCGCAGCAATATCTGGCACTGTCCGCGGCGCTTGCCGTCAGAGGCGGTATGCCTTCGATGGATGCGCTGGCATCCATTACTTCGACCGCTGCGAAAATTTGCGGAATCTCCGACCGGTTCGGCAGTCTGCATACAGGGAAAGCTGCGGACTTCACGTTGTTTACGGGCGATCCTTTCGACTATCTCAGCGAAGTACAGCTGTTTGTCGGACAGGGCATTGTCCGGTATGATCCGGCAAATCTCTATTCGGAAGCCTTGCAGGAGACAAAGTGATGTCGGCGCTTCTTTCGCTTTTATCCCACTCGACAGAGGCGACAGAGCATATCGGGCAGTCTCTGGCCGGCTGTCTGCGATCCGGGGATATTCTGACGCTTGACGGTGATCTGGGTGCCGGCAAAACGGCACTGACACGCGGCATTGCACGAGGACTCGGCCTGACATCACACGTATCGAGTCCGACTTTTACGATTGTTATGGAACACCCTGCAGAAAAAGAAGGACAGCTGTCCCTCTACCATTTCGATGTATACCGCTTGCAGGACGGAGACGATTTTCTTGATTCCGGTCTGGACGAGTATTTGTACAAGGACGGAGTCAGTGTGCTGGAGTGGGGCCGGCTTGTGGCCGACGCACTTCCCGAGAATATTCTCCGCATCTCCATGCACGGCTCGGACGAGACCCGCAAAGTGGATATTTCTTTTCCGGAAGCCCGCAAATCCGACCTCATGCTGATAAGCGAAAATGTATTGAAGGATGAACAGATTACAGTAAACAAGGAGTAACCTATGCTGATTCTTGCCTGTGACACCTCGAATTCCGCATGTTCCGCCTGCCTGTACCGGGACGGACGGGTGATTGCGCAGTCGTTGCTTTCGACCGGGCGAACGCATTCTCTGACGTTCATGCCGATGGTGCATGATCTGATGAAGCTAAGCGGACTTACTTATCCGGAACTCGACGCATTTGCATGCACCGTCGGACCCGGCTCTTTTAC
>JADGQQ010000076.1 GCA_017881645.1 Clostridia bacterium | reverse complement strand
CAAAGAACGCATCCGGATCAAAAGATGGATGTGTTGCGAAATATTCTTTCATTCGAACGGTAAATTCATCCGGAATGATCATAAATTCAAATAGTCGCAGGCCCGGTATGCGACTTTCTTCAAAACATCGATGGAAAACGGCGATTCAAGACCGGCCTTTTCGAGAAGCTCAAGAAATGTTCGGTTGCCGCCCTCCATACAAAGCTGGTCATAAACCTGCAGCGCCTTTTTGGGGTTTATCCGAGACAAATCCCAAATCTGCAAGGATACAACATAGGCTAGACAGTAATCAATGTAGTAGAACGGATCCGTGAAGATATGACCTTTCTTCTGCCAGGCTCCGCCCTTTTCATAGAATTCTGTGTTGTCATAATCAAGAAACGGCTGATATTTCTCTTCAAGACGATGCCAGACATTATGGCGGTCTTCCATGGATAGTTCCGGCTGTGCATAGATGATGTGCTGAAACTCATCCACCATACAGCCGTAAGGAAGGAACAGCAATGTCTGCGTCATATGAAGCTGACGGTATGCTTCTGCATCTTTTCCGAAAAATTTCTCCAAATATGGATATGCAAGATATTCCATCGAAGTCGAATGGACTTCACATGTCTCAAGGGTCGGTGAAATACATTCCAAAAAGGGCGAACTGTCCACACTGCGAATCGCTGCATAGGCATGTCCGGATTCATGTATGAGTGTTGACACATCATCTGACATTCCGTTTGCATTCATAAAAATATAAGGTATCCCATTGTCAAGAATGGTTTCACAGTATCCGCCCGTTGACTTTGATTTGCGTGCATGCAGATCGATAAATCGATGTGAGTGAAGAACATCATAGAAACTTGGATTTTTCTCGAACAGGGTCTGAAACATACCGGATGCAGCATCATGAAGTTCATCAATTGTTATGGAAGGCTTTGGATTTCCCCGCGCAAAGAGACTGACAAGATCATAGTATTTCAAAGAATCGACTTGCAGGCGTTCCTTTTGGAGTCGACGGATTTCAACGGTTACCGGAACAATATATTCTATAACATAATTACGGAATTTTCCGACCATTTCCGGCGTATAGTCATACCTTTCCATTCTCTTATAGCCAAGTTCAACGAAACTTGGATAGGAAAGTCTTTTTGCCATTTTCGATCGAAGAGTTACAAGTTTATCAAATATTTCATCCAGCTTCTCCGCATTGTCTTCAAAAAATTCCGCTACGGCCTGATGGGATGCCTTTCGGGTATCCCGATTTGTTGATTCAAGAAACGGATCCATCATGGATAACGAGTACTCTTTCCCTTCAAACGAAATAATGGAATCGGCAAAAATCTGACTGTACTCATTCTCCAACGCAGATTCTTTCGCCAAATCTCCAACAATCTCACCTGTTACGGTATCCTTGCGATTCTGTGATTTACGAAAGATCATTTCTCCGAAATGTTCTCGCAATTCCTTCGATATTTTTGAACTCAGCAGCACAGCATACACTCCGGCCGATAACTCGGAGACAACGGCTCCGGCTTCATCGAAGAATGCAAGTTCATTTACATAATATGCATCTGCTGTGTTAAGGTCATGATGAATAATGCATAAGGAAGAACATGTTTCGAAATGGCTGAGTTCTTTCTGAAATTCCGCTAGAGCCGCTTCCACAACCGGAATGGTATGAGCTGTCATAATACGAAGACGTACGCGAAGTGCGCATTCACGAAAAGCGTCCAGTGACGGCCGCTCATATTTCAAGTCTTCAAAAAATGGCATTTCCATTCAATCACATCCATTTCACTTATGATTACATGCGTTCAACGACATCTATACCAAGAAGATATGTTCCGACGGAAATCGAAGTGCAGACGGCTTCGCACAAAGCAAGACGGGCACTCTTACGTTTCTCATCCGAACCGGACAATATCGGGGTATTATTATAAAATCGATTGAATGTCCGAGCAATCAGCGCGGTTTGACGTGCGATCATGAACGGCTCATGACTCGCCTGTGCTTTTTTGATGGCATCCGGAAGATCGGAAATCATACGGGCAACCGCATATTCCTCTTCATCCGACAGAAGGGCAAGCGCCGCGTCCTGAGCCCAAGCGGATACGATTCCCTGATCCGCGGCCTTACGAAGTATGGATCGCGCTCTTGCATATGTATAAATCAGGTATGGCGCCGTATCCCCTTCAAAGTCAAGCATTTCTTCCCATGAGAAAATAATATCGCGTTCCCGGCCGGACTTCACGTATGTATAGATGACTGCGCCGATACCGACTTTTGTAGCAATATCCTGCACTTCGTCTTCTGACATATCCGTGTTTCGAATTTCGGCGTTCGCTTTAATAATTTCCAGTGTTTTCGCGACACTCTCGTTCAGAAGTTCTTCAAGAACAACAATATTCCCTTCTCTTGTTGAAAACTTCATATCTTTGAACTTTACGAGGCCGAATCCGACATGAACACAATCTGCGGCGCATGCATATCCTGCCTTATCCAGCACCGAAAATACTTGCCGGAAATGAAGCGCCTGCGGAGACCCGACGACATAAATGTTTTTGAAAAAGTGGTATGCAGCTTCACGATACAGCACGGAAGCAATGTCTCTGGAAGCGTATATCGTTGTACCGTCCGACTTCAAAATAATGCATGGAGGAAGTTTATATTCGTCCAGCATGACAACTTTCGCGCCGTCGCTTTCAAGAAGCAGTCCTTTTTCGGTAAGCATATCCACAACAGCCGGAATCTGATCACTATAGAAGCTCTCACCGTTATAGTTGTCGAAGGATACGCCCAGACGTTCGTAGATAATCGCAAATTCCTTCAGGGACAATTCTCTGAACGTAGTCCACAGAGCCACTTCATCCGGAGCCCCGTTTTCAAGACGCTTGAAATTCTCGCGCGCATCCTGTGATAATTCAGGATGGATCTTCTCTTCCTCGTGAAACTTCACATAAATACGCAAAAGTTCTTTAATCGGTGTCTCTGCAAGAGCTTTTTCATCTCCCCAAAGGCGAAAAGCCGTTATTAACTTGCCAAATTGCGTTCCGTAATCTCCGAGATGATTCATTCGTACTACGGAATATCCGAGTCTCTCATAGATTCGAGACAGTGAATGTCCCAGAATGGTTGTAAAGGCATGTCCGACATGAAAAGGCTTGGCAATATTGGGAGAGGAATATTCGACGATGACCGTCTTGCCGGTTCCGTCCTGCGCCTGTCCATAAGAGAGCCCTGCAGAAAGCACGTTTGAGACTGCAACTTTTGAAAAATGACCGCGGTGAACGAAGAAATTTACATATCCGCCGGCTGCCTGTACTTTCTCGACCCATTCTGCAGACAGTTTCGGATCTGCAGCCAATTCCTGTGCGATTACGGGAGGCGCTTTTCGAAGAGTTTTGGATAGAAGAAAACAGGGAAAGGCATAGTCGCCCATGTCACTCTGCGGAGGAATTTCAATCGAAGAATAAGCGGTATCCATCGAAAGACCGGTAGCGTTGGAAAGTAAGAGCGCAACCTCAGATTTAAAGTCCATGTTTCTTTATGCCTCCACAGGAATTACTAACACAACGTATCCGTAAAAGTCATTTCATGCATGTAAGTATGCACCGGAAGTGTGTGCCTAGTCACTGTATCATCTACTCGCGTTCGCGTCAATTTATGATATGATAGCAATGAGTTTTTCGATTCTTCCTTCAAGCCGAATCGATCTGACAGGAGGCCGCCCCATTTGATTATCCATTATTTGACTGATATGCCATTCCCTGCTGCAGCCATTGCCGGAACATTTTCAGCATTTGCAGCAGCTTTTATTGTCTTAGCATTCTTTGCAAAGATTCTTCCGATGGATCACGGAAGAGCTTATGCGGTTGACGGAACCAAGAGCAAAGGAAAGCCAACGGGCGCCGGTTTGCTCTTCGTTACGGTTTTTGTCATATTTGCCATTCTTTTTATTCCTTTGCGGATTGAATATATGATCTATTATCTTCTGATTGAATCGGCTATGATTGCCGGTTATCTCGATGACGGCGCAAAAAGCCCCTGGAGCGAATATCGGAAAGGTCTGATTGACCTCGCAATTTCTTTTCTGACATCTCTTACTTTTGCCATATATTCCGGAACTTCATTGGTTTTTCCATTACTTGGAAAAGAATTTGCCCTGCCGTTCCCTGTATATCTGATACTTGGAACGCTTCTTGTGTGGGCATCCATTAATGTAACCAATTGTACGGACGGTGTGGATGGACTCTCCTCATCCATTGCGCTTGTATCTATCGGATCCATACTGATATTTTCGCAGCTCATCGGTACTTCCGCCGTATGGTCAGGCACCATGTATATTATGGCCGCAGTTCTTTTGGCATATCTGTGGTTTAACACGAATCCAAGCCGGCTTCTCATGGGAGATGCAGGATCCAGAGCCATCGGAGTCTTTCTGGCCGTCTGTATCATGCAGACGAAGCAGCCTCTGACTTTCTTTGTTTTCTGTTTTGTGTTTCTTGTCGACGGAATTGCAGGCATTATAAAAATCACACTGAAGAGATTTTTTCATATACACATCTTAAAGAATGTACTAACTCCGTTTCACGATCATTTCAGAAAAACCCTCGGGTGGTCCAATCCTCAGGTAACGTCGAGGGCTTCCATTGTTCAGATCCTTCTTTCATGCCTGTATCTATGTATCGTATACATTCGATTGCACTGGTGAAGAAATGAATGTCTTTGAACTTTCCTATCTTCTTCGATATCCGTATGTGTTTCTTATTATTCTCTTTGTTTGGGTGCTTGTTTCGCATTCGATTGCCGAACTTCGATGGAACATCAAATATCGTGTGCTGCCGGCACAGGGCTTTTTCCTTCTGGCAACCGATTCCGTCTCCGCAAGAAAAGGCGACGGTTTGGGTCTGCCTCTTTTTCACACAACAGTCATCGGAAGATCTTCTTCCTGCGATATTCATTTCAAAAGCCGGCTGATCGCCAAACGACACGCCATTGTGTATCTGTACAACGGTGAATGGTTTGTCCGGGCCACGGCAGCGAAGATTCCT
>JADGQQ010000075.1 GCA_017881645.1 Clostridia bacterium | reverse complement strand
GGGACCGATCTGCCGGTTATTGATCAGAATTACGTGTTCACCGTATTTCAGTTCTCCGATAGGCGAAATAACCGCGGCTGTGCCGGAACCGAATGCTTCCGATAAACGTCCGTTGTTTCCGGCTTCAATCAGTTCATCGATGGATATTCTGCGTTCTTCAACTTCCATGCCAAGAGAACGGGCAAGTTCGATACAGGATCTGCGGGTAATTCCGGGAAGAATACTTCCATTGAGTACGGGTGTTACGAGCTTGCCGTCAATGACAAAAAGAATATTCATGGATCCGACTTCTTCGATATATTTCTGTTCAATACCATCCAGCCACAAGACCTGGACGTAGCCCTTCTTGTGAGCAATGTCCTGCGCAATGAGACTGGACGCATAGTTGCCGGCGCACTTTGTGAAGCCTGTTCCGCCGCGGACGGCGCGAACATATTTGTCTTCCACATAAATCTTTACCGGGTCAATTCCCTGCGGGTAATAAGCTCCGGAAGGGGAGAGAATGATCATGAAACGGTACGTGTTGGAAGGGCGGACACCCAGATAAGGATCAGTGGCAATCACAAAAGGACGGATATACAGGGACTCTCCGTCTCCGGTCGGGATCCATTCTCTGTCAAGTTTCACAAGAGCCTTCGTCGCATGCACGCAGAATTCCGGATTCAGCTCCGGAATCACGAGGCGTTCATCAGATGCATTGATTCTCTCGAAGTTCAGCAGCGGACGGAAAAGATTCATTGTTCCGTCAGAACAGCGATACGCTTTTAGACCTTCAAAAACAGCCTGACCGTAATGGAATACCATTGCGGAGGGCTCGATGAGAAAGGGTGCATAAGGCTCAATTCGGGGATGAATCCATCCCTCGCCTTCAACGTAATCCATTATGAACATGTGATCCGTGAAATATACGCCAAACGGTAATGGCTCCCCTGCAGCAGGTTTCTTCTTTGGAAACATGGTGTGAGTGATCGGTATTATGGGAAACATGGATGCATCCTCCTTAGCAGTCATAACAACAGTACTATTTTAGCATCTTTACATGCTCCCGAACCATACAAAATGTCGGAAACGCCCAATTATTTTTGCCTCTGGAATCTAGAAAGTGAAAGGCCGGATGTTGAACAATTGTTCTCTTAATGGTATTATTTTGGATATGAGGTGAACGATATGGTGAATCAAAATGAATCAGGCAGACAGGAACTTCTGCCTGAAGAAAACCGGCCCTTTCGAATCAGCAGCGATATGCGTCCGATGGGTGATCAGCCGAAGGCCATTGATCAGCTGGTACAGGGAATGCAGGACGGTCTTGCAGCCCAGACTCTTCTGGGTGTTACCGGATCGGGAAAGACATTCACGATGGCCAACATCATCGAGAGACTGCAGCGTCCGGCTCTTGTAATTGCTCACAATAAGACCCTTGCAGGCCAGCTTTGTGCTGAATTCAAGGCCTTTTTCCCTGATAATGCCGTTGAATATTTTGTTTCCTATTATGACTATTACCAGCCGGAGGCCTATATTGCCGCGACAGATACGTATATTGAAAAGGATTCAGCCATCAATGAAGAAATTGACCGTATGCGTCATTCAGCAACATCATCGCTTCTTGAACGGCGTGACGTCATCGTTGTTGCCTCCGTTTCGTGCATTTATGGACTTGGCGATCCATCCGACTACCGTGATCTGATGGTGAGCCTTCGCCCGGGCATGAACAAGGACAGGGACCAGGTCATCCGTGAATTGATTAACATACAGTATGTCAGGAACGATTATGAATTGAGGCGCGGATCTTTTCGGGTACGAGGGGATACGCTGGATATTTATCCTTCCTCTTCGCAGGATCTGCTTACACGCGTGAGTTTTTTCGGAGATACAGTTGAGAAGATCACAGAGGTCGATTTTCTCACAGGGAAAGTACAGTGGGTCCGGAATTATACGGCCATTTTTCCGGCATCTCATTATGCAACGAGCAACGAGAAGATGAAGAAGGCATTGATCTCAATTGAAGAAGAACTGGACGAACGGCTGGAATTTCTTCGAACGGAAGGCAAATTGATCGAAGCATACCGCCTTGAACAGCGAACAAGATACGATCTCGAGATGCTCCGGGAGACCGGTTTTTGTAAAGGCATTGAGAATTACTCCCGGCATCTGGCGCAGCGCGCGCCCGGGACGGCGCCATTTACCTTAATGGACTTTTTTCCGAATGATTACCTGCTGATGATTGACGAATCTCACGTGACAATTCCTCAGATCGGAGCCATGTACAACGGGGACCGTTCACGTAAGACAAATCTGATTGAATATGGGTTCCGTCTGCCCTCCGCTTATGACAACCGGCCGCTGCAATTTCCGGAATTTGAGAAGAGAATGGGACAGACTTTGTTCGTTTCGGCGACGCCGTCCGTATATGAAGCTGAGCACAGCGATCAGACGGCGGAGCAGATCATACGTCCTACGGGACTCGTGGATCCTGAGATTGCGATTCGCCCGGTGGAAGGTCAGATCGATGATATCCTGTCCGAGATCCGGGAAAATAACAAACAGGGTGCAAGGACACTCGTCCTTACGCTGACAAAGAAAATGGCGGAAGATCTCTCGGCGTTCCTGGCAAACGAAGGCATCCGCGTCAAATATCTGCATTCGGATATTGAGACCGTGGAACGAATGAAGATTCTCAGGGATCTTCGGCAAGGCGTTTTTGACGTGCTGGTGGGTATCAATCTGCTGCGTGAGGGATTGGATCTTCCGGAAGTATCTCTTCTGATGATTCTCGATGCGGACAAGGAAGGATTCCTTCGTTCGGCACGTTCTTTAATCCAAATTATCGGTCGAGCCGCCCGTCATGTAAACGGACGTGTTATTCTCTATGCAGACAAAATAACGGATTCAATGTTTGCCGCAATTTCTGAGACAAACCGGAGACGGGACATACAAATAGCTTATAATGAGAAGAACCACATTACCCCGAGAAGTATAACGAAAGAAGTCAGAGGCGTACTCGAGACGATTGAAGCCTTCAGTAAGGAAGAAGGTCTTGCGGCGGAAGATGTGGAAGGGTTGATTGACAATAAGACGGCTCATCTTTCTCAGCCGGAACTCGTGAAGCTTTCAAAGAGACTTGACAAAGAAATGCGGGAAGCCGCAAAGAATCTGGCATTTGAAGATGCAGCGAGACTCAGGGATCTTTTGGTATCGGTACGGGGCAGAATCAAAGACTAGCGGGCGGAGGGAATCGTGGATCAGGATACAGCATCTATGCAGGGATTTGTTCATTTACATCTGCACACGGAATACAGTCTTCTCGACGGAGCCATCCGCGTGAAGTCCCTTGCAAAACGCCTGAAGGAACTCGGCATGAGTTCCTGTGCAATTACGGATCATGGTGTCATGTACGGCGAAGTCGAGTTTTTTCGTACAATGGAACAGGAGGGGATTCACCCGATTCTCGGATGTGAGTGTTATGTAGCTCCGAGAAGCCGTTTCATGAAAGAAGGGGCTGCCGACAGAGATCCGTTCCATCTTGTGTTGCTGGCCAAAGACAATGAAGGTCTTAAGAATCTGAACCGCCTGGTTTCAGCCGGATTTACCGAAGGTTTCTATTATCGCCCGCGTATCGATCACGAACTTCTGCAGAAATACAGCGGAGGACTTATTGCCCTGTCCGCATGCCTGTCCGGAGAAGTGGCATCGGCCATCCAGAAAGATCAGTTCGAAGAAGCACGTGAAATAGCCATCTGGTATGACGGAGTTTTTGGACGGGGGAATTTCTACCTTGAAATTCAAAGCAATCAGATTCCTGCACAGGCCAGAGTCAATTCGCATCTGATCCGCATTTCGCAGGAGACGGGGATTCCCCTGGTTGCAACCAACGACTGTCATTATATGCGCAAGGAAGACGCGAAGGCGCACGATGTCCTTCTTTGCATGCAGACCGGCAAACACATCTCGGACCAGGACAGAATGCGGATGCCGACAGATGATTTTTATATTAAATCGGAAGAGGAAATGAGAGCCTTTTTCCCGAATGTGCCTTCGGCCATTGACAATACGACGCTGATCGCGAGTCAGTGCCATGCGAATTATGTTTTCGGAGAAACACACCTGCCGTCATTTGCCATACCGGTGGATTTTACCGATCATGACACGTATTTGCTGTCTCTGGCACAGGAAGGTCTGGCTCATCGGCTGACGGATATTGAAGATCACACGCAGGACACGATATATTCGGAGCGCCTCCTGACGGAGCTGGCTGTCATAGCCGATATGCATTTTACGGATTATTTTCTGATCGTATGGGATTTCATTAAATATGCGAAGGATCACGGAATTATGGTCGGACCCGGACGCGGTTCCGGAGCCGGTTCTTTGGTGGCATATGCACTCGGCATTACCAATATCGACCCGATTCGATACGGATTGATATTTGAGCGTTTTCTTAATAATGAGCGGGTCAGCATGCCTGATTTCGATATCGATTTCTGTTATGAGAGACGTCCGGAAGTGATTGAATACGTTACGGCAAAATATGGGGAAGACAGAGTCGCGCAGGTGATCACATTCGGTACGCTCGCAGCCAGGGCTTGTGTCAGAGATGTGGCCCGGGCTCTTGAAGTGCCTTATGCAGAGAGCGACCGGCTGGCGAAGATGATACCTTTTGCTATCGGCATGACTATAAATAAGGCGCTTGAGATCTCGTCCGATCTGAAGAGTGCCTATGACAATAGTCCTGTTGCCAGAGATGTACTCGATATGGCGATTCTTTTTGAAGGAATGCCGCGGCACGCATCCACACATGCGGCCGGCGTGGTCATTTCCAGTGTTCCGCTGACGGATCTGGCACCTTTGTCCAAAAATGACGATTCTGTCGTCGTGCAGTTCGATAAGAATAATGTTGAAGCGATCGGTCTTCTGAAGTTCGATTTTCTCGGGCTTCGAACGCTTACGGTCATGCGGGATACTGCACAGATGGTGCTGGAAAATCACGGCATTCCCATAGATTACGATCATATCCCGATGGATGAAAAGGCTGTTTTCGATATGATCGGGCACGGAGATACGGAAGGTGTTTTTCAATTGGAAAGTGCGGGGATGACATCCTTTATGACGGAGCTGTCACCCACATCGCTCGAAGATATCATTGCGGGTATTTCGCTCTATCGGCCGGGCCCGATGGATCAAATTCCCAAATATGTCAAGGGACGCCATGATGCATCTTCCATTCATTATGCGAGTCCGCTTCTCGAACCGATTTTGCAGGTAACATACGGCTGTATGGTGTATCAGGAACAGGTTATGCAGATCGTTCGCGATCTCGCCGGATTTTCCATGGGGCAGTCGGACAACATTCATCGTGCCATGGCGAAGAAAAAAGCTTCGATCATGGAGAAGTACAGACAGATGTTCATTTATGGCGGCACGGATGAACTGGGCCGGACGGTGGACGGAGCGGTTCGCCGCGGTGTACCTGAAAAGATAGCGGAGAAGATTTTTGACGACGTAAGTCAGTTTGCCGGATACGCATTTAACAAGTCGCATGCAGCCGCATATGCAGTGGTCGGCTATTTCACAGCTTACCTGAAATACCATTATCCTGCTGAATTTTTCGCCGCAATGCTCAATAGTTATCGCGGGAATCTTTCGCAGGCGGCATGGTATGTCGGATGCTGCAAGAGACTTGGCCTTCATGTACTTGCGCCCGACGTGAACAGGAGTCAGACGAAGTTCACGACAGAGGGAACGGGAGGTATCCGGATCGGTCTTTCCGCTGTGAAGAATGTTGGAGAAGCGGCTATTTTACAGCTTATTAAAGAACGGGATGCCAACGGTCCTTTTCTTACATACGGCGATTTTCTCCGGAGAATGTTCCCGTATGACATGAATAGGAAGATGTTTGAAAGCTTGATTCTTGCATCTGCACTCGATTGTTTCGGAATTCCGAGAGCGCATCTTCTCGCGGCTCTCGAACCGTTCTTCGCGCAGTTGCAGGCCGCCAAAAAACATATGATGGATGGTCAGATTTCACTGTTCGGACTGGCAGGCGACGAAGATGATATTTCTTTGTCGGAGCCCCAGTATCCGAATATTGAAGAGTTTTCCGTATCGGAAAAGCTGTCAAAAGAAAAAGAAGTACTCGGCATTTATATTTCGGGTCACCCGCTGGAGGAATACAAACAGTCTATCGCATATTATGCAAGCACAGACAGCTCGGCATTTGCGTCGGCGTCAGGCGAGGAAGAAACCATTGCGGATCGTGTGATTATGGATCAGGACCGCGTTACAATGGCCGGCCTTCTTATGTCCAGAACGACAAAATCGACAAAAAATCAGGAACTTATGGCCTTCCTCCAAATGGAAGACATGCTCGGATCGTATGAAGTTATTGTTTTCCCCAAGGTTTTTCAACTCTATGCGCAGCTGCTTCAGGAGAATCGCGTTCTTCTCATCAAAGGCAGAATCAGTATCCGGGAAGACGAACCGCCTAAGTTAATCGCAGAGAGTTTTACGGAACTTGCCAGGACAATTCCTGCGGAGTCCCTCGGAACAGAGCCGTCGAGAACCGGTCTGGCCAGCAACAGGACAGGCAACCTGTTTGTAAGGGTGCCTGTGTCGCAGGTTCCCGCACCGGTGCCGCCGGATATGTCCGATTCCGCTTCAGCTGCTGCAGAGTCCGGTTCCATCGCGGAACCGGCGTCGGAATCAGATATCCGGGAAGATTTTCCTGCAATGACATCGGAACCGGCTGCGGCATCATTACAGCGCCTCGGGATTCGGTATATGGGACATGAGAACGATACCGGATATAAGAGGATCCTCGCAGCCCTTGCATATTTTCATGGTTCTATGCAGGTCGTAATCTTTTTCGAGGGTGCAAAACAAAGCACGAAACTGGGTCCCGAGTATTGGGTGGATTCGGCAAATGAGGTTCTGAAAGAGATTTCAAAGGTTTGCGGTTCGGATAATATGGCGATTTTCTAAGGGTTCTTTTGATTTTTGTGAAAGTCACTGTATAATAACACTAGCTTCAACCCATGAAGAGACGACAAAACAATAATAACGAGCAGGAGCGTGACCTTATGAACGAAGAATACAGTCTTAGCAACCTACCCAATTTGAAGGAATTGGTTGCACCCAACTATGATAATATACCAAGATCCGATGTTCCAAAGATAAAGGGAATCGGTGTTTTGACCAGCGGCGGCGACGCTCCGGGAATGAATGCGACGATTCGTGCTGTGGCACGTGCCGGGCTTCATTCGGGGTATACCGTATATGGCGTGAAGAGGGGCTTCCATGGGCTCTGGAACGGGGAGATTGATGAAATTAATTCCAGAGAAGTTTCTGAGACATTGCAGCGCGGAGGGACTTTCCTGATGACTGCAAGATCGAAGACTTTCGAGACTCCGGAAGGCGTCGTAAAAGGCGCTAAGATGTGCAATGTATTCGGGGTGGATGTGTTAGTTGTAATCGGCGGCGACGGTTCCTATCGGGGCGCTCGTGATCTGGCCAGAATTGGAATTCCGGTCATTGGTCTTCCCGGGACGATTGATAACGATATTGCATCCTCTGAATATACCATTGGCTATGATACGGCGATGAATACGGCGATGGAAGCCATCGATAAGCTTCGGGATACGGCATCCTCACATGAACGCTGCAGCGTTATTGAAGTTATGGGCAGAAGAGCGGGATATATCGCTTTGAATGTCGGCATCGCGACCGGAGCTGAAGTCGTTCTGATTCCTGAACATCCTTTTGATTTTGATAAGGATGTAGTCCGCATCATCCTGGAAGGCAGAAACAGCGGCAAGCGTCACTATATTGTGATTGTCGCCGAAGGTGCCGGCAAGGCTACGGATCTTGCGGTTCGTATCGAAGAAGCAACCGGAATTGAGTCAAGACCGACGATTTTAGGTCATCTGCAGCGCGGCGGAAGTCCGACTCTCAGGGATCGGACCATGGCGAGCCTGATGGGAGTGCATGCGATTGAATGTATTAATGAAGGTCGTTTGAACCGCCTGATCGTTTATAGAGACGGGAAAATCACAGACATCGACATCGAAGAAGGACTCAAAATGGAGAAGACGATTTCGGAGGAAGACCTTGCACGTGCAAGCATCCTGACCTGAGGATTTTATGAAGATAAAGATGTCGTGGACGATTCCCAACATTCTTACCACCATTCGTTTGTGTGCAATTCCGATTATGGCGTGGTTTATTTACGCGATCGGGAAGCAGAACAATATGGAGCAGAATTACAGCATGATCGCTTTCGGCTTTTTTGTCGGGATATGGATTACGGATGCTGTAGATGGATATGTTGCCAGACGCTTTCATCAGGTTTCGGATTTTGGAAAGATTTTCGACCCGTTTGTGGATAAGATTTTCCAGTTCACGACTGCATTTTTTATGCTGATGATCGGAAGAATTCCTTTGTGGGTTGTTGTGTTCATTTTTGCAAAAGAAGTTGTAATGATTCTGGGCGGCGCTTACCTTCTGCAGTCCCGTCATTTGGTCGTTCATTCAAAATGGTATGGCAAAACAGCAACAGTTCTTTTTGTTGCGGCTCTTGCACTGATGTTTTTTGTAAGCCGGGATATACAGCATGTCAGAAGTTACATTTTTCTTCCGCCGGTTCTTATGTCATCCTACGCTACGATCCGCTACGGAATTACAATGATTAAGGACTCCACAAAACTGGCGGACAAGGATCCGAACGAATCGAAGTCACAGAATGAATCAGGTGACTGAATGGATAAATATGCATACAACATTTGAACAGGAAGAACAGAAGAAGCTCATAAACGGGAGATCTCTGTTCACGCTCGAATTCGACAAAATTCGCATCATGCTCTCATCGCATGCCCGAAGTAATTACGGCAGAGAAATGTGTGAAGGTCTGCTTCCGTGTTCGGATGTGAAGACGGTTGCCCTTTGGCAGAAAGACACCGACGAAACGGCTGTTTATATCATGCGGGAAGGGCAGCTGCCGTTATCCGGACTGACGGATATCCGGGAAGCGTTGGCTTTTGTTGATGCGGAAGGGACTCTTTCGATGAAGAGCCTTCTGGCTGTGGCCTGTTTTCTCCGCGCCGTGGATCGCATCAAATCCATACAGTCCAAAAACCGTGACAGTCAGGAGGATAACAGTCTGTATTCGAGAATTCGAATGCTCATGTCTGCATCTTCTCTGGAGAAAGAAATATCCTTCTGTATCGTTTCCGAGGAGGAGATGAATGACCGCGCGAGCGAGACTTTATATCAGATCCGGAGAAAAATCCGCGATGCACAGGCAAATATCCGGGAAATACTGGAAAAAATCATCCGCCAGCATCCGACTGCTTTGCAGGAGCAGTTGGTCACGCTGCGAGGCGAACGCTACGTTGTGCCGGTCAAGTCGGAAAAGCGCAGTGAAATTGCAGGCATAATTCACGACACTTCTTCATCCGGACAGACGATTTTTGTCGAACCGATGGCTGTTGTCGAGGCAAATAACAAAATCAGGGAATGGATGTCGGAGGAACGTGAAGAAATCGAGCGGATTCTCCAACTCCTGTCGGGCCGGGTATTTGTCTTCCGTACCGAACTCCGTGTAGATGTCGGCCTGATCGGGGAGATCGATTTCCTCAGCGCAAAAGCCAATCTGGCAATCACCATGTGCGGCACCAGACCGATATTGAATCAGGAGGGCCGGATTCTTCTGCGGAAAGCGAGACATCCGCTGATTCCAAAGGATCGTGTGGTTCCAATTGATTTCTCCATCGGAGATTCATTCCGGACCCTTGTAATTACCGGACCCAATACGGGCGGGAAGACCGTATCGCTGAAGACCTGCGGTCTCCTGAGCCTTATGGCTATGGCCGGCCTGCAGATTCCCTGTCAGGATCATTCGGAAGTGTCGGTATTCGACCAGGTTCTGGCGGATATCGGAGACGAACAGAGTATTGAACAGAGCCTTTCGACGTTCTCATCACACATGAAGAACCTTGTTTCCATCCTCGAAAAGGCAGGTCCGTCCACACTTGTTCTCGTTGACGAACTGGGATCCGGCACGGACCCTTCCGAAGGTGCCGCACTTGCGATGGCCATCCTTGATCATTTGCGCAAACAGGGCGCCGTTACGGTCGCCACAACACATTACAAAGAACTCAAGGGGTATGCTATTGAGACGGACGGCGTTGAAAACGCCTGCTGTGAGTTCGATACGGAGACACTCTCGCCGACGTACCGTCTGTTGATCGGACTGCCGGGTGTAAGCAATGCTTTTTCGATTTCCAGGAAGCTCGGTCTTTCACAGGAAATTATCGATGCAGCACAGATCCTTCTATCGGATGAAGGACTCCGGTTTGAAGAACTCCTTTCAGCCGCCGAGCGGAACAATCGCGAAAGTGAAAAACTGAAGACGGAGATCCGCAGGATGCGCGAACATGTGAAAGAAGAAGAAGCGGCCTTGCAAAAAGAGCGGGACGATCTCGAAAACAAGCGGAAGAAAGTCATTCTTGAGGCTAAAGCCGAAAAGAAGGAATTACTGACCGAGGCCCTCGAAGAAGCGGACAGTATGCTTAAGGAACTGCGGAAGTCGATTCGGGATGAAGACCAGCAGACTGCAGAGAACAGGGTGCAGATGATCCGGAGAAATCTTCGCGCAGGACTTACGGACCTCGAGACCGAGACGGATGCCAGTAAAGCAAATACTCCTATCCCGGGCGAAGCACCGGACGTTGTCCGAACGGGCGGATTATATTACGCCCCGACGCTCGGTATTACCGGAGTACTTGTAAAAGGACCGGATAGCCGGGGAAACTGCATGCTTCAATCCGGATCCCTTCGTGTATCGGTATCAAAAAGCACGCTGCGCTATCCATTGGACGGAGCGGACACATCAAAGACCGGCGAACAGCCGGGTAAAGCAAAAGTGCGGACCCTTCCGCAGCCCAAAAAAGTAAGCGGCGCAAGCGAAATCCGCCTGCAGCGGGCTTCCTCCACCTTGCCGGAAATTCAATTGCTCGGGATGACGGTTGACGAGGCAATTTCTGCTCTGGACCGGTATCTGGACGACTGTGTGCTTTCCAACATTGCCACCGTGCGCATCGTTCACGGCAAAGGAACGGGAGCACTTCGGTCTGCAGTCAATTCGCATCTTCGTCAGGACAAGCGAGTCACAAGTTTTCGTCTCGGGACTTACGGAGAAGGCGAAGACGGAGTAACGATTGCGCAGCTATAAGCAAAAAGGTCAGATTAATCAAACGTCGAAAAGCACCGGTGATTCATTTGTTATGCTGACATTTACCGTATAAATTCCTGAAATAATGCCGGACCTGATCCGAAATACACTCCGGTATTCTGCGCATCTTTTTCGCAGTAATTCGCAATGGAATCCGTCGCCTCAATCTCACTCCGGTAGAGAAGAAATGGCACGGGTGACTCACTGTGCGTACGCGTGGCAATGGGCGTAGGGTGGTCCGGAAGAACCATCATGTGGTAATCTTCGCCTGTCCGTTGTTTGGATTCTTCAAGATATTCCCACACGGGACCTGCAATCAATTCATCTATTCGCTCAATGGCGGTCACTTTTCCGGTGAGGTCGCCATGATGACCGCACTCGTCCGGCGCTTCCACATGAAGATAGATATAGTCGATTCCGGATGCGAAAGCCTGTATGGCCGCTGCCGCTTTTCCTGCAAAATTCGTGTGCAGATTGCCGGTTGCGCCTTCGACTTCAATCACTTGAAGGCCCGCGCCCCGGCCGAGTCCGAACACCAGATCCACAGCAGAAATAACGGCGCCATTTTTGCCGTACATTTGTGAAAAATCCGACATGCCGGGTTTGGTTCCCTGGCCCCAAAGCCAAATGGAATCAGCGGTTGCAAGACCGTTCTTACGACGCTGCAAATTAACCGGATGATTCTTCAAAATGTCACAGGACGCTTTCATCAATGACAGAATTCGTCCGGAGCCTTCGCCGGTGGGCAGAAAGTCGCGTATCACGCGGTCGGAAATGTCGTGAGGGGGTATGAGAAGCGTACTGCCCGGACCGTTTTTCCATACCATACAGTGACGGTAGCTTCTTCCGGGGAAGAAGTGAAGATCTTCCGCTGCCAGTTCTGCTTCAATCGCTTTCATGAGTTCGAAGGACTCGGCCGTTGTTATTTCACCGGCAGAATAGTCGAGCATTACGGAGTCTTCGTATGCGCTCCCGGACGCATCCGGCTGCGTCAGACTGACAAGGTTACACCGGAAGATCATATCAGATCGGGACATTTCGATGCCGAGACTTAACGCCTCCAACGGGGACCGACCGGTATAATAGACCGCAGGATCGTATCCCATGACCGACATATTCGCCGGACCGCTGCCCGGTTCCATGCCTTCGGGAATGGTCTGCACCATACCGCAGGTGGATTTCTGTGCAAGATGGTTGATATTGGGTTTGTGTGCATACTGCAGCGGGGTCATTCCGGAAATTTCCGGAATTGGAAGATCTGCCATCCCGTCGCCGAGCAAAATAAAATACTTCATTTGTTTATCGGAAAGCGGCTTTTGAAAAGTGCGCCGTCCGGTTCCCCTTTTCTTATGACATTATAGACATCCGTCAGGAAATTCTTCAGACTCTTCGTACGCGGCGGACGATAAATCCGGCCGGAGAGGCCGATCCGCTTTCCTGTTCGCGAAAACGTGTAATTGCAGCAGCGATCACAGCGATGATCGCGGGATCCGTGACCGTCGAATCAACCGTTTGAACGGCGGGGGCGACCTCTTTGGATTTATCTTTATCACGTCGGAAAAAAGAAAACATATCGTCCGGCCTCCTGTACGTATGAGGGAAGGTTTGCTATGCTGAGTGGACAGTTGGTCTCGTGCCGATGACGACACGCAATAACCCTCTGCTCACTATTAAAAACTATGACAGTGCATCCGTCAATCAAATCAAAGATGAAAAGGAAGTATATTGCCAATGTATACGAATCATATTGAACCCGATGACGCGAAAAAATTGCAGCCGAGACTCTATATTTTCATTGGCGCATACGGAAGCGGAAAATCAGAGGTTTCCGTCAATTTCGCCGGAAAACTGAGAAAAGAAAACCCGCAGAGACGAATACTTCTTGCGGATCTGGATATCGTGAATCCGTTTTACCGGTCGGCAGACGCAAAGAGCGTGCTTGAAGAAGACAATATCCGTCTGATCACACCGAATTTTGCCAACACCAACGTGGACGTTCCGTCCGTTCCGGGCGAAATATTTTCGGTTTTCGACGATAAGGAAGTGATTGGCGTGTTCGACATTGGAGGAGAAGATCTGGGAGCGAGAATTCTGTCGAGCATGCACAGCCGCTTTTCAGGCATTGCATATCGTGTATACATGGTCGTCAACACACTCCGGCCTTTTACGGCCGATGCGGAGAATATCGCAAAGATGGCCGTTGAACTGGCACAGGCCGCCCGGCTATCGATTGACGGTTTTGTGGATAATACAAATCTCCTGTCGAATACGTCAAAAGATGAACTTGAACAATCGTACCCGATTCTTTCCCGGGCTTCTGCCATAACTGGAATCCCTCTCGTGTTTGCAAGCGGACTTGACGAAAACCTTCCGGCTGACTGGGACGGGTATACGAATCAGAACGTGCCGCTCTTGAGAATGAAAAGGACAGTGCTGTATAATAAAGGCTAAATCAAAACGCAGTGAGGAGCGGAAAATGAGCGCGATTCCCGGAGTTGTCATCGTTGCTGTTGTTGTAGGAGGAGCCATTCTCCTAACCATCTCACTGACCGTACGGGCGGTGGTTCAGTCGGTTCGACGGAGTTCCAATTCTCTGGCCGGCAAACTTATCAGCAGTCTTACCGAGGATGTTCTGTCCGGCGGCAAAAGCGGAGAATCCATTCTTTTGGCACCTTCTCAGGAAGCCAGGTCTATTTCCGACATGACGGCCGTATATGCCCGTGCGATTGCGGCTGATTTCCCGGATTTGAATCTGAAACAACTGATTTCTTCGGCAGAAAGCAAGCTTTGTTCGGCACTGTATGCGATTCAGGCGGGTTCCGCGGAAGCCCTCGGTACACTTGGACCGGCAAGTTTTGGAATGTCTGAGGATGCGAAATCAATTTCTGAAGAGCCGCAGGCGGAGGCTCCTGTGCTTTTGGGAGTTACACCGGTTTATGCGGCACTCTTGCGGCGACGCATTGACGCATTGACATCGGAAGAGAAGATGGAAGCCTTCGAGAGAATCCATATTCACCGTTCGGGGATAAACAAATATGAGAAAAAAGCCGGAACTTGCCAGATAACGCTGCAGACAGCCATTGAATATTTACATTATATCAAGCAAAATGGAGTTGTTGTCGAAGGCAGCCAGCAAACACTTGAGCAGGCAAGATACAATCTCCTTCTGCTATATGTACAGGATGTGACGAAGCTTGCATCCGGGCAGACGACAGCGATAGGCATGAATTGCCCCAACTGCGGAGCGCCGGTGAAAGCCCTCGGAAACAGGACATGTGATTTTTGCGGTTCATCTTTGATGGGAATAGACATAAGAGTATGGAGAATGGATCAGTTTGCCGAAAGTTAGTATTATAGCGATTCAATACAAATGCACATGCGAAAGCAAGAAACGGGAGGAACGAAAATGGGACTTATCAAAGCAGCATTACAAGCAGGAAAATCCGTATTGGCCGATCAGTATACCGAATTTTTCACCTGTGATTCACTCGGTCCGGATATTTTGATCAAACGCGGTGCCAAGAAAATCAAAAATGGTGCCAATAAAGGGGATTCAGACGTTATTTCCAGCGGCTCAAGAATAGCGGTACCGGAAAGTATGGCACTTCTTCTGGTCGACAACGGAAAAGTTACAGAGTTTACAACAGAAGCCGGGCTGTATACGTGGGATGCCTCTTCGGCACCTTCGTGTTTTGGAACAACCGGATTTTTGGAGGGAGCTAAAAAGTCTCTCGGTGAAGCCTGGACCCGTATGAAATCCGGCGGAGAAATCAATTCAGAACAGAGAGTGTATTTTGTGAATATGCTCGAGCTTATGGATAACAAGTTCGGAACAGCGTCCCCGATGCCGTATGATGATCCGACATATTTAGGTATTTACATTCGCCTGAACGGTACTTTCTCCTTCAAAATTGAGAATCCGGTAGCGTTTTTTCAGGCCGTGGCCGGAAATGTTGCCAGTGAATATGACAAGACAACCCTGATGGCTCAAGCAAAAACAGAGTTTATGTCCAAATTTGTGGAAGCCCTGAACCGGTGCGGAGCCGGCGGTGACGGGATTAAGTACAACCGTCTGCCTTCCGAGCAGACCCGATTCACGAAATACATGAACGATGCGCTCGATGACGAATGGCTGCAGGGGCGCGGTATGGTGGTGGTCTCCGTTGGTATCGGCGGGATCACACCGGACGACGAATCCAGAAAACGCATACAGGATTTCGACCGCGATATCATGCTCAGCAACAACCCCAACATGCTTGCAGCACGTATGGGAGCCGCTACTGCGGAAGCAATGGTCGCTGCCGGGAATAATGACGCGGGAGCCGCCACAGGATTCATGGGCATGGGTATGGTGGGCACTATGGGTCAGATGGGCGGAGCCGCAGGCGCTCCGGCACTGAATTACTTTGCAGGTCAGCAGGCGGCGGGTGCTGCAGCAGCTCCGGGTGCACCTTCTGCTCCGGCTCCGGCAGCTGCGACGGGCTGGACATGCTCGATCTGCGGTCATATGGCCAATGTCGGAAAGTTTTGTGCGGAATGCGGGAAACCAAAACCGCTTGAATCGACCGGCTGGGATTGTGTCTGCGGAAATAAAGGCAATAAGGGTAAATTCTGTTCCGAATGCGGGAAACCGATGGCGGTACCGGCCAAGGCTTGTGCATCCTGCGGATGGCAGCCCAAAGAAGGCGAGCCGACCCCTAAATTCTGCCCTGAATGCGGCAAGGCCATTTAAATCACTTATACCGCTATGAAAATATCATACGAAACCGGGTAGAAATACCCGGTTTTTCTTTTTTTGTGCGCGTGCATTTCAAAAGGTTGACAATTGGCTCAAAAAGTTTACAATCAAAGAAAATATAGCAAGGGGTAAATGTATGACGAAAAATGTAAACCAGACAAAGAATTTTCACTCCATTCGGAAGAATCATCTTTTTGCACTGGCACTGGTGCCGATGTTTACGGTTCTCATGTGTGTTGCAGCCAAAATTTCGATACCGACTCCGATTGTTCCCATAACTTTACAGGTCACAATCGCCGTATTATCCGGACTTCTGTTAGGCGCGCGACTTGGGTTTCTCTCTCAGCTGCTATATCTGCTCATGGGACTTGTCGGGCTTCCTGTTTTTGCACAGGGCGGAGGGATCGGATATGTTACAACACTGACCTTCGGCTATCTGGTGGGTTTTGCGTTCTGCGCACTGGCCGGCGGTTTTCTTGCAGATCTTCTGGACAGGAAATCTGTTGCGGGGAAACATTTATTCGTTGGATTGGCCGTTATTTCTTTCATTTCACTTATCGTGTGCTATTTCTTTGGCATGGCCTACATGTACGGACTTTCTCATTTCTATACGGGTTTTACTGGCCAAGCACTGGGTGTTCACACCATTATCGGATTCAACGTTCTTCCTTTTGCAAAGGACATTATTCTCAGCTTACTGGCGGCTGAACTGGCACGGAGACTATGGCGTTTCCGTTACCGCGGAACGGCGGACCGGAATGCGGTCTCAGATTCCGGAAATGCCGTGCAGAATCAGATCAGTCAGTTCTAAGACATATCGGAATTTCCGTAGCACCGTGAGGTGCTGAAAGAGGATGCAGGACATCTATTTTTGCGACATTTGCAGGACGCAAGTCCTAAGAGAGCGATAGAAAGTCCGTAGCACCGCGAGGTGCTGAAAGAGGATGCAGGACATCTATTTTTGCGACATTCGCAGGACGTAAGTCCTAAGAGAGCGATAGAAAGTCCATAGCACCGCGAGGTGCTGAAAGAGGATGCAGGACATCTATTTTTGCGACATTCGCAGGACGTAAGTCCTAAGAGAGCGAAAATAGATGTCCTGCACCATTTGCATTTATAAAACCGCAAAGTTATAATCATTGCATGTTTCGATTTGGGGAGGACAATTATGTCAAAAGTGACGTTCGAAGATGAACTCTGCAAAGGCTGCGGTCTATGCGTCTCGGTATGCCCGAAGAATATTTTGCAATTGGATAACAATCGACTGAACAGCAAAGGATACCATCCGGTTTCATGCAGGGATCAGTCTTTATGCATCGGCTGCGCATTTTGCGCCGTTCAATGCCCGGATTCAGTCATAACAGTCGAAAAATAAGGAGAAATGACCATGACAAACAGAGTCCTCATGAAAGGCAATGAAGTCATAGCAGAGGCGGCGATCCGCGCAGGGTGCCGTTACTATTTTGGATATCCGATTACACCGCAGACAGAGATCATGCATTACATGGCAAAACGCATGGTTGAGGTTGGCGGATGCTTTGTTCAGGCTGAAAGTGAAGTGGCAGCGATTAATATGGTCTACGGAGCTGCGGCTGCCGGAGCAAGAGTTCTAACGTCCTCATCGTCTCCGGGAATCAGTCTGAAGCAAGAGGGCATGTCATACATTGCCGGTGCGGAATTGCCGGCGGTTGTTGTAAATATTGTACGTGCAGGTCCGGGGCTCGGCGGCATTCTGCCGGCACAGGGCGATTATTTTCAAGCAACCAAAGGCGGCGGTCATGGTGACTACCGCAATATTGTCATAGCACCGGCTTCTATTCAGGAGCTATACGAGATGACCGTTGCAGCTTTTAATCTCGCAGACCAATACCGTATGCTTGTTATGATCCTCGGCGACGGAGCATTGGGACAGATGATGGAACCCGTCCTGTTTAGGGACGTTGAACCGAATGTTTCAACGGAGAAATTATGGGCGACCCGAGGAAGAAAAGGTAAGCCGGAACACAATATTGTGACTTCTATTTACATTGATCCCGATATGCTCGAGATGAAGAACAGAGAACTCGTTGCAAAATATGCCGTGGTTCAAAAAGAAGAGACCCGGTTTGAGACGCTGAATCTTGACGGTGCGGAGATTGTTTTCACCGCCTTCGGGACTGCCAGCCGTATTTGCCGGAATGTCATTCGACAAGCTGCGGAGATGGGGATCAAGGTCGGTATGATTCGTCCGATTACTTTGTGGCCTTTCCCGTCGGAAGAGATTTCACGCATTGCGGATCTTTCGCATGTAAAAGCATTTCTCGATATTGAGCTCAACGCCGGACAAATGGTAGAAGATGTACGTCTCGCTGTAAACGGCAAAAAACCTGTGCATTTCTATGGACGCATGGGCGGCAACCTGCCGACGCAGAAGGAAATTCTGGATCAGCTTCTGGCAATTCATGAAGGAGAGGTGAGATAAGATGGCGATTGTTTTTGAAAAAACAAAAGGTCTCACGGATAAGCCTTTTCATTTTTGCCCGGGCTGTACGCATGGCATCATCCACCGAATTATCGCGGAGGTTATGTGTGAAATGGGTATCCTCGAAGATACGATCGGCGTATCCTCGGTTGGATGCACCTACAATAATTATGAATATTTTGCCTGTGATATGGTACAGGCTGCGCATGGACGCGCTCCGGCCGTCGCAACCGGCATCAAACGCGTTCATCCGGAAAACATGGTGTTTACCTACCAGGGTGACGGAGATCTGGCGTCGATTGGTGCCGCGGAAATCCTGCATGCTGCCGCACGCGGTGAGAAAATATCCGTATTCTTCGTCAACAATGCCGTGTATGGCATGACCAGCGGTCAGATGGCGCCAACTACACTCCTCGGTCAGGTCACGACGACATCGCCTTTTGGCAGAGATTCCGCAGTCCAGGGATTCCCGATCAATGTCAGCGAATTGCTGTCTGTTCTTCCGGGAGCCGTATATATTGAGCGCGTTTCCCTGAACAATTATAAGAATATTCAGGCGGCTAAAAGAGCGATCGCCAAATCTTTCCGGGTACAGCAGCAGGGTCTCGGGTTTTCCATGGTTGAATTCCTGTCTACCTGCCCGACCAACTGGGGGAAAGAGCCCGTCGAGTCGCTTCGCTGGGTTGAAAGCGATATGATGCCGCAGTATCCTCTGGGTGTATATAAGGGAAAGGATCTTAAGGTGTGATCATATGATAGATTTTTCCATTATTATCGCCGGATTTGGCGGACAAGGGATTCTTTCAGCCGGGAAAATGGCAGCGGAGGCTGCGCTTATCGAAGGTCATGAAGTATCCTGGTTTCCGTCCTACGGGCCGGAAATGCGCGGCGGCACAGCTAATTGCTCGGTTGTTATATCCGATGAGATCATTGGGTCACCTGTAATAAATGATGC
>JADGQQ010000074.1 GCA_017881645.1 Clostridia bacterium | reverse complement strand
AGAAGATCAATGCAGCGCAATTATTCATGCGGAGATGGACCCAGACTTTTCAAAACTTACGATTGATGTCATTCAGTATCTTCACTCAAATTACAGTCAGAAAATATCCATTGAAAAGTTATCGCTGTTATTCCATACGAATCGAACGACACTTCTTGCTGATTTTAAGAGGAGCACCGGTCAATCGGTCAACCGGTACCTGATTCAGCTGCGGATGACAATGGCCTCAGCGCTCCTGAGGGATACCAACTTGAATATTAACGAAATCTGCGATCGAACCGGATTTCACGATATCAGTTATTTCAGTAAATCCTTTAAAAAGGAAATCCTGTATACTCCATCAGAATATCGCAGAATCAATGTATCATAATCGGTTCTGCCTGAGATCGGATCATCTCGGATCATTTTTCGGACGTGAGGACATAGATGGGATATCCCGCATATTATTTGAACTGCAAAGAATTCCGTATCGGAATGATCTGTGTTTCCCTATGTAAACTTGCCTGAAATATTTCGGGAAAAAGTGTCGCAAATTTACGTTTGACATTCCTTGACTATCATGATAAAGTGATTTTAGCACTCTACATGTATGAGTGCTAACAAATGAATTTTTCATGGATCGCTTTAATTATTTGCGGGGAGGTGTACGGAGTGCCGCTTGATTTTCGGAAAAAACAGATTCTGCAGGCGATTGTAGATGACTATATTGAATCTGCGGAGCCGATTGCATCAAAGTCCCTCGTAAGCAAGCATGATTTTCATGTCAGCTCCGCGACGGTCCGCAATGAAATGGCGGATCTGGAACTGATGGGATATCTTGAACAGCCGCATACATCTGCTGGTCGTATACCTTCGGATAAAGGCTATCGCGAATACGTGGACTCCCTTATGCATGTTGAAGAACTTTCGAACGAAGAAGCGCAGGAAATCTCCCAAAGGATGACGGACAGTGTTGAAGAATTGACCGGGCTGCTGCGGAAAGCGTCAAGTGCATTGGCGGAACAAACGGGCTATATGTCGCTGGCCTTATCTCCAAGACTCCATAAGAGTTATCTGACGCAGTTGAAAATGATGATGATTGAACCGGGGAAAGTACTGGTTGTCGTGGTTCTCTCGGCAGGTGTCGTAAAGGACCGGCTTGTCAGGATCCCTGATTTTCTGAATGCAGATCAGGTGTTCCAGATTTCAAGAGCCATTGAGTCGGGTCTTTGCGGGAAATCTCTTGAAGAAATTACGCTGGTTACTGTGACTACTGCAGCTCGGGATGCTCATCTGCCGGATTCTCTGCTTAACCAGATTCTTTATGAAGCATATACTGCGATCAAACAGGCGGATAATCTCGAAATCTATATGGATGGAACCAACCACATGCTGTCCTTTCCGGAGTTTCATGACAATAACCGCGCGCGTGGCCTTTTTGACACATTGTCGAAAGACGGTATAATCGCAGGATATGTCAACGAAGTCGGCGAAAGCAGCACCACGCCTTCCTATATGATCCGCATCGGTCAGGAAATTCAGCTCGTAGGACTGCATGACTGCAGTTTTATCACGACAACCTATAATGTTGGCGATAAGATTGCGGGAAACATCGGCGTCATCGGACCCAAAAGAATGGACTATTCGAAGGTGATTTCACAGATCAGCTTTGTGCGGACAACGATAAACGATCAACTCAAAAAACTAAAGGAAGCAAACGGAGGAACGGAATAAATGAAAAGAACAGGCAGAGATGTAACCGCGGATTTCCAGGATAAAAAGACGTCTGAGCCGCATCCGGCGGCCGGACATAAAGGGAAGACTTCGAAGGACACGGAACCTGAAGTGAATCCGGAGATCCTTCCTGAAGTTGAGGAACAGGCAGGTCAGGATTCCTATGACAGGACCGATGAGGAAGCCAAAGAGGCCGCAAGGGTTGTAGATCAGGAACTGTCCGATATTAAAGACAGATATATGCGGCTGTTGGCCGAATATGATAATTTTCGAAGGAGGACGCAGAGAGAAAGGGAAGGTCTTTACACAGATGCTGTTGCGGATGTGACAAAGGAATGGCTTCTGGTCATGGACAATGTGGAACGCGCCATCGTTTTTGCCGGTGCAGCACAGCAGGAGAAAACAGACACAGTTTCCGAAGGAATGGCAATGATTTACAAGCAGGCGTCCGAAGTTCTTTCCAAGCTTGGTGTTGAAGAAATTCCAAGCGATATCGGAACTCCATTCGACCCGAATCTACATGCAGCCGTTGCACACATCGAAGATGATTCTCTGGGAGAACAGTGTATCGCCCAGATTTTTCTCAAAGGATATCGAAAAGGGGATCGTGTCATCCGGCACTCCCTCGTACAAGTAGCCAATTAAAACAAAGGAGAGAATGTATGGACAAAGCAAATCGAAAATCATCTCTGGTTCCGACCGTTATCGAATCTACCAACCGCGGTGAACGGGCGTATGATATTTTTTCGCGCCTTCTGAAGGAGCGTATTGTCATATTGTCCGAAGAGGTCAATGATGTAACAGCCAGCCTGATAACAGCCCAGCTTCTATTTCTGGAAGCAGAAGATCCGGAGAAGGATATTCAGTTCTATATCAACAGTCCGGGCGGATCCGTGTCGGACGGCCTGATGATTTATGATACGATGCAGCACATTAAGCCGGATGTACAAACAATCTGCATGGGCATGGCGGCCTCCATGGGCGCATTTCTTCTCGCAGCGGGCACAAAGGGCAAACGCATTATTCTGCCGAATGCGGAAGTAATGATTCACCAGCCGTCGGGCGGAGCACAGGGCCAGACAACCGATATACAGATTGCGGCACAGCACATTCAGAAAACAAAAGAACGCCTGAACCGGATTCTCGCAGAGAAGACAGGACAGCCGATAGAACGAATTGCTTTGGATACGGACCGGGATAACTGGATGTCCGCAGAAGAAGCAGTCGCATATGGAATCGTCGATCAGATTATGGAAAAAAGAGCATAAACGGAGGACAAAAAAATGGGTAAAGTAATAGGTATTGATCTCGGAACAACAAACTCTTGCGTCGCAGTTATGGAAGGCGGCGAGGTTATCGTCATCCCGAATCCTGAGGGAAGCCGCACGACACCGTCTGTAGTGGCATTTTCAAAAACAAACGAACGGCTCGTCGGGCAGATTGCCAAGCGTCAGGCCGTAACCAATCCTGACCGTACCGTGCAGTCGATCAAACGCGAAATGGGAACAAATTACAAGGTCACCATCGATGATAAGCAGTATTCGCCTCAGGAAATCTCTGCAATGATTCTTGCTAAATTGAAGAGCGATGCGGAAGCATACCTTGGTCAGCCTGTTACTCAGGCTGTTATCACGGTTCCTGCATATTTCTCCGATGCGCAGCGTCAGGCAACAAAGGATGCAGGCAAAATTGCCGGTCTGGAAGTGCTTCGCATTATCAACGAGCCGACGGCAGCATCTCTGGCATACGGACTTGACAAAGAAACCGACCAGAAGATCCTGGTGTTCGATCTGGGCGGCGGAACCTTTGATGTATCGATTCTTGAGATCGGCGACGGCGTGTTCGAGGTTCTCGCAACGGCCGGCAATAACCGTCTCGGCGGAGATGACTTTGACAATAAGATTGTTGATTATCTCGTTGATACATTCAAAAAGGAGCAGGGCGTCGATCTCCGCGGAGACCGTATGGCCATGCAGCGCCTGCGTGAAGCAGCGGAAAAAGCCAAAATTGAGCTTTCCGGTGTCGCAACCACGAACATCAATCAGGCCTATATCACAGCGGATGCGACAGGTCCCAAGCACATGGACATTACTTTAACCCGCGCAAAATTTGACGAGCTGACACATGATCTTGTCGAGAAGACCATGGAACCTGTAAAGCGTGCCATGTCTGACGCAGGAATGACACCGAGCGACATTCAAAAGATTCTTCTTGTCGGCGGATCGACACGTACTCCCGCTGTTCAGGACGCAGTAAAGAAATATTTCGGTAAAGACCCCTTCAAAGGCATCAACCCGGACGAGTGTGTTGCTGTCGGCGCCGCGATTCAGGCAGCCGTTCTGACCGGTGATGTGAAGGGTTTGCTATTGCTGGATGTAACGCCTCTTACGCTTGGTATTGAGACCCAGGGAGGCATTTTCACACGTATGATCGAGCGCAACACGACGATTCCTACAAAGAAGAGTCAGGTGTTTTCCACTGCAGCGGACGGACAGACACAAGTTGATGTACATGTTCTGCAGGGCGAGCGCGAAATGGCATCCTATAACAAGTCTCTCGGAAATTTCATTCTCGACGGTATTGCGCCGGCACCCCGCGGTGTTCCGCAGATCGAAGTTTCCTTTGACATTGATGCCAACGGTATTGTTCACGTATCTGCAAAAGACATGGGAACCGGCCGCGAGCAGAAGATCACCATCACTGCGACTACGAATCTGACGGAAGATCAGATCAAGCAGGCGGTAAAGGATGCCGAACTGCATGCCAGTGAAGATAAAAAACGCAAAGAAGAGATCGAGATTAAAAATCACGCGGAGACCTCCGTTTATCAGACGGAGAAAACACTCAAGGAACTGGGTGACAAGGTTGAAGCGGCAGACCGGGCTCCGGTGGATGAAGCACTTGATAAACTCAAAACTGCCATCGCTGCCAATGACTATGAAGCGATGAAAACAGAGACCGAAGCGGTGACCCAGGCCTTCTACAAGATCAGCGAAAAGATTTATTCGCAGGCCAATCCCGGCGGTACTGCCGGAGAACCGAATGCGCAGGATTATACCGGATACGGCAACCCGGGTCAGGATGCAGGTTCCGGTGCAGGAGATGCCGGTGGATTTAAGAACGCAGGCGGAGATTTTTAATCTGACCTGAGCAAAACGAGTCCAGGGTATGGAAGCAGAGTTTTCTGCTTCCATACCCATATGCATTTTTACACAAAATTATGACACGAGGAGGAAAAGTCCTTGGCAGAGCAGAAAAGAGACTATTATGAGGTGCTGGGCGTAAATAAAGGCGCTACAGATGACGAATTGAAAAAGGCCTATCGAAATCTTGCAAAACAGTATCATCCGGATTTGAATCCGAACGACAAGGCCGCCGAAGCTAAATTTAAGGAAGCGAACGAAGCGTATGCCGTTCTTTCCGATGGCGAGAAACGCCGTCAATACGATCAGTTCGGGCATTCGGGCATGGACGGTCAGGGTTTCTCAGGATTCTCCGGAGCAGATATCGATTTAGGAGATCTTTTCGGCTCAATATTCGGCGGTGCATTCGGAGGCGGCGGACGCCGCCGCTCCGGTCCTGAGCAGGGATCCAATCTGAAGTACGGCCTTACGCTGGAATTTATGGAAGCCGCATTTGGCGTAGACAAAACCATCAGTATCAGTAAAGAAGATACATGTGATGTTTGTTCGGGTTCGGGCGCCGCTCACGGATCCTCACCGGAAACATGCCCGACCTGTAAAGGTTCGGGTCGTGTACAGCAGCAGACACAGACACTTTTCGGCATGACTATGGTTACGCGTGACTGTCCGTCCTGTTCCGGCAGAGGCACTATTATCCGCACTCCGTGTACTGCCTGTAACGGCCGCGGACGCAGAATTAAGAAAAAGGATCTTTCGATTCATGTTCCGGCCGGAGTTAATACCGGTGACATGCTCCCCCTCAAAGGCGAAGGGGAACCCGGTCTTCGCGGCGGACCGTACGGCGATCTCTATATCCAGTTCAAAGTGCGTCCGCACCCTGTTTTCGACCGCAGAGACAATAACACGTTCTGTGATATTCCGATTACATTCGCACAGGCGGCTCTTGGGGCAGATATAGAAATTCCTACGATTGACGGAAACGTGACAACGCATATCAAAGAAGGAACGCAGCCTTTTGACACCTATACCATTCGCGGGAAAGGAATTCCGTATAAGAACAGACCGAGTGTCCGGGGTGATCATACCAGCCGTTTCGTTCTGGAAGTTCCATCTCATCTTACGGATCAGCAAAAGGAACAGCTTCGCAGTTTTGAGTCCACTTTAACGGACCGCAACTATGCAAAGCGGGAAAGTTTCTTTAAAAAAGTGAAAGACATATTTGGTAAATAACATGCGATGGATCGAAGTTACAATTGAGACCACACAGGACGCATCGGATGCCGTTTGTGAAATGCTGGCACAGCTCGGCGCGGACGGAATTGCCGTCTGCGACCCGCAGGAGATCAAAGACATTATTCTGGCTCCCGATTCATTGTCGTTTGCCGATGACGCATTTGTCGATTCTTTAGGCATTGATGTGAATATCCGGGCATATTTCGCAGAGTTTTTCGACGGTATCCGGTTGGGATCCAAAGAAGAAGAGTACAGCAATCCTGCAGGAGTCGGACAGATTTATGGTAAAATTGCCATCGGCGTCCATACCCTTTCCGATGTACTTGCAATTATTTCCGGCCGGATTGTCGAGATCGGCGAGTTTCTTCCGGTCGGAAAAGGACTTACGGGTCACCGGTATGTTGCTGATGAAGACTGGGCAAACAGCTGGAAAAAATACTATGATATCCTGTCCATCTCGCCCCGGGTCGTTATCTGTCCTTCATGGGAGAAGTGTGTCCCGAAAGAAGGGCAGGCTGTCGTTATGCTGGATCCGGGTTCCGCATTCGGAACGGGAACGCATGAGACGACCTCTATGTGCGCCGAATGGATCGATGAAACTATCCAGAAGGACGATATCGTTCTGGATCTTGGATGCGGATCCGGCATACTCTCGATTATTGCAGAAAAACTGGGCGCATCTTCCGTTGAAGCGATCGACATTGACCGTCTTGCTGTCGACGTGGCAAAAGAGAACTGCAATCGAAATCAATCGAATGTTCTTTGCCATGCAGGTGAGCTGAAAGATGCATACCGGAATTCATACAGCATTATTATCGCCAATATTGTGGCCGAGGTAATCATCTCTATCGCACCCGATATTCCGGCGTTATTATCGGACGGCGGCCGATTCATGGTCAGCGGAATCATCGACTCCAAAGCGGATTCTGTCATTGAAGCATGCTTTCATGCAGGATTCAGAATACTGGACGCAAAACAGAAAGGTGACTGGCACGCGTATCTGTTTACGCATACCACGTAATCCGGACGGGTACGTTCAGACTTGCGGGAATTGGGAAATTCCTGCATATTTTAACGAAAAACGACTGCCGTATAAGCTTTGAGCGCTGAAGGGAAAGCCATTTTCCGCGCATAATGTATCGTGTAGAAATTGCCCGTTTCTTCTTTTTCGGAAAATTGCAGCGGACTGTAGATATCGTCATTGATCTCGTTTATTTCGACAAGATATCCTTCCATCTCCCATTTTATGTGAGAAAAGACATGTGTGGCTTCTCCAAGCGATGTTATCGAACCGATCTCCTGCGGTGAAAGATTGAAGTCCCTGAAAAGCAGTGTCTGAAGTTCGCCGGGGTGCAGAAGTCCCGGATAGGAAGAAAATTCAAATAGATTCGCCAGCAGACCGGTGTCGGGTCGCTGACGGATAAATAGCGTGTTGCCCTTTTTCAAAATGACAATCGTATAAGTAAAAACCGGACTTGGTTTTTTAGCTTTTTTGAGTGGAAGTTCCGACTGCTTTCCAAGAAGGAAAGCCTGACAGAAATTAGAAACCGGGCAGATTCCGCAGGCAGGACAGCCCGGAATACACACCGTTGCACCCAAATCCATGATGGATTCATTGAAATCTCCGGACCGATCTTCAGGAAGGACGCGTCTGACAAGATCCGTTACTTCTCTTTTTGATTTTTCATCCTGCTGCGTGAGCGGAAGCGCATACAGGCGGGAAAAAACACGTATGACATTGCCATCGACAGCCGGTTCGGGAAGTCCGAAGGCCAAAGATGCAATCGCACCGGCTGTGTACGGTCCGATTCCCTGAATGGTCATAAGGTCATTATAGTTCTGCGGAAGAGCTCCGCCAAATTGTTCAGTGCAGCAGCGGGCACCTTTTTGCAGATTTGCCGCCCTTGAATAGTAGCCGAGACCTTCCCAGGCCTTGTAAACATCTTCAAGAGGCGCTGCAGATAAGGAAGGGATATCCGGAAACATTTCAAGAAAGCGTTCAAAATAGGGTATTACGGTATTGACGCGCGTCTGCTGCAGCATGGTTTCCGAAATCCATGTTCCGTATGCAGTTCTATCCTTGCGCCAGGGAAGATCCCGACGATTTTGATCAAACCAATCGAGAAGAATTGCTGATAAAACAACACTATTTGCCATACGTAATATGCATCCCCTTTTTGTGCAGTATAACACACTTGACAACTTAAATTGTCGGGTGCATACTGCAACTTAGATTAAAAATAAGACACCGATGATCAGGAATAGTAACTATTCAGAGTTTGTCATAGAGAGTCGCGAATGGTGGAAGCGCGATGCAGGCGGAACAGCGAATGGACCTGGGAGGGCAGCCCGAAAGTTCGGCAAAGCGTTTTTTAAAGTCGCTTCGAAGGATGGTGTAGGCGCTGACGGGGACTTCACCCGTTATCAGGGAAGCGTGCATGATGTGCATGATACGAGTGGGCCTTGTCCTTCGACATAGCCAATTTGGGTGGTACCGCAGGCGCATTATGCTCTTGTCCCTTTTAAACAAGGGGGCAGGAGTTTTTTATTTGTCCGAAGGAGTCAGAACCCGACGTGGGGTGCACAGATGACGAAAGTCACGGCACAGAAAGGAGCCAAAAATGTCCAGAAAAGTACCGAAACACATTTATTTAACGGAGGATCAAATGCCCAAGCAATGGTACAACCTGCGCGCGGACATGAAGGAGGCACACGATCCCTATATTCACCCGGGCAAAATGGTTCCGGTTGAATTGGATGACCTTACCCCGGTTTTCTGCACGGAGCTTGCCAAACAGGAAGCCGATAATACGACCCGCTATTTTGACATTCCGGAAGGCGTACAGGATTTCTACAAAATTTTCCGCCCGTCCCCGGTCATTCGCGCCTATGAACTGGAAAAAGCGCTGAATACTCCGGCAAAAATCTATTATAAGTTTGAAGGCAATAACACATCGGGAAGTCATAAGCTGAATTCTGCTGCGGCGCAGGTGTACTACGCCAAGGAGCAGGGACTGACATCGCTAACAACAGAAACCGGAGCGGGTCAGTGGGGCACAGCGCTTTCTATGGCATGTGCGTTCTATGATATGCCGCTTACTGTATTCATGGTAAAGATCAGTTCAGAACAAAAACCATACCGTAAAGCGATCATCGAGACTTTTGGCGCCCATCTGATTCCTTCCCCTTCCAACACAACACAGATTGGCCGGAAGATCCTTGAAGATCATCCAGGTACTGGCGGAAGCCTCGGCTGCGCCATTTCGGAAGCTATCGAGAAGGCCGTAACCACTCCGGGTTGCCGCTATGTACTCGGATCCGTTCTGAATCAGGTGCTTCTGCATCAGTCCATTATCGGACTTGAAGCGAAAATGCAGCTCGAAATGGTTGATGAGTACCCGGACATTATTATTGGCTGTGCAGGCGGCGGATCGAACTTAGGCGGAATCATGGCACCGTTTATGCAGGACAAGCTGGCCGGTACGAAGAATCCGTACTTTATCGCCGTTGAACCCGCGTCCTGCCCGTCTATGACACGCGGTAAATATGCTTATGACTTCTGCGACACGGGTCATGTAACACCTCTTGCCAAAATGTATACGTTGGGTGCTGACTTTATTCCTTCGGCCAATCATGCCGGCGGACTTCGTTATCACGGCATGTCACCCATGATTTCCAAGCTGTATCATGACGGATACCTGGATGAAGCTAGAGCGATTGAACAGAGCAAAGTGTTTGAAGCCGCCAAGTTTTTCGCGAAGCATGAAACCATCCTTCCTGCCCCTGAATCTGCTCACGCGATCCGTGTAGCCATTGATGAAGCCATCAAGTGCAGAGAAGAAGGAACAGCAAAGACGATTCTCTTCAATCTGACGGGAACCGGCTACTTCGATATGCAGGCATATCTGGATTATAATGCAGGCAAGATGACAGACTACATTCCGACTGACGCTGATCTTGCTGTAGGGTTTGCAGGACTGCCGAAGATTCCGGGTATCCAGGAATAATAATTATCTTTACTGAATGAAAAACGCCGCTTCGGATCAATCCGGAGCGGCGTTTTATATGGCCTCATTGACAGGAAAAATCAGCTGGATTTCGGAAGGAAAGGTATGAGCGCTGTGGCAATACCGCTGATTGGCATGGTCTGAATCCAAATACGGCCGGGACCTGTAACACGCGTATTAAAGATTCCTTCACCGCCGAACACCATGTTTTTGATGCCTTTGACCGCCTGAATGTCCAATGTAACTGTCTCGTCCATCATCGCAAGATAGCCCGTATCAACGAGCATGGACTGCCCTGCCTGCAGGGTGTAGTCGACAACGGATCCGTCAATCTCAATAAAAGCCAATCCGGTTCCGGAAAGCTTCTGCATGATAAATCCTTCGCCGCCGAAGAAACCGGCTCCGAGCTTTTTCTGAAAGTGAACGGAAAGGACAACACCAACCTGTGATGCAAGAAAAGCGGATTTCTGAACAATCATGCTTGCACCGGGATTGATTTGGATCGGGAGAATCTGACCGGGAAAACTGGAAGCAAAGGCGATGAGACCGGGTCCGCCTTCCGATGTGTATTTGTTCTGAAAGAGCGCCTCGCCGGCGAACATGCGCCCGAGAGCTTTGCCGACGCCGCCGTTGCTGGTGGTTTCCATCTTCATATTGGGTGTCATCCAGCTCATGGAGCCTCTTTCTGTAATCATCGTCTCGCCTGCATCAAGATTACAGATCGCTACGGGAAGGGGAGTGCCTTTAATTTCATACTTCATATGTGCCTCCTATTTTTTTATAAATGGAAAGATACCAATATCCATAATTTTAGCCTTTATGATATGATTAATCAACGCAAATGTGTCTTATATCTGAAATGTCTTTGACTTTTGCGGCATGCGGACAGTAATATTTGGCTGAGGACTTTCCTTTACGGGGGCATTATATGACTCGACTTTTTACAGATGAAATTCTTCCGGAAAATCAGGAAACATATACGTTCACCGGCGACGATGCTCACTATCTCTCTGATGTGCTTCGCATGCAGACCGGAGAGTCTTTAATCCTTTGCGACGGTGCACGGACGGACTTCACCGGCTTGATTTCGGCGTTGTCACATGATTCGGTCACTGTGAGTCTGATTCACAGGGAGCTGAATCAGACAGAACCGCCGTATCAAGCGATCCTGTACCAGGGAATCGTCAAGGGCGATAAGATGGACTGGATCATCCAGAAGGGTGTGGAACTCGGTGTATCAGCCGTTGTTCCTGTGATTTGTTCCAGATCCATTTCAAAACTCGAAGGGAAAGATATCGCCAAAAAGCTGGCAAGATGGCAGAAAATTGCAGAAGAAGCCTCACGTCAATGCGGTCGCGGACATATTCCTCAAGTGATGCCGCCGATATCCTTTGCAAAGGCCATTCAACAGTCTGTCGAAAAATCCGATCTGGTATTTCTCCCCTGGGAGGGTGAAAAAAGCTGTCCGTTATCAACCGTTTTGGAAAGATTTCTGGAGCATCAGCCGCAATCCGGGGGAACCCGTCCGAAAATCAGTTTTTTCATTGGTCCGGAGGGTGGATTCGATCCCAAAGAAATAGATCTGTCGCTGCAAACCGGAGTCAGCACCGTAACCCTCGGACGCAGAATTTTACGCACGGAGACGGCCGGGCTGGCTGTTCTGTCGATGTTGATCTATCGCCTTGAACGGATGTAAGGTATAATAGTCAGATGTCGGATTCTGTCTTTATCATTTTCCGGCGAATTACTACATATTGGGGAGAAAAAACATGAAATACAGTGTCCCTAAGGGTACAAAGGATATTCTTCCTGAGGAGATTTACCGCTGGCAGAAAGCGGAACAGGTTTTTGCAGAAGTTTGCGGTCAATACGGGTTTCGGGAGATCCGGATTCCGACATTTGAACATACGGAACTTTTTATGCGCGGCGTGGGTGATACCACCGATGTTGTCCAGAAGGAAATGTATACGTTTGAAGATAAAGGCGGCAGGAGCATATCGCTTCGTCCGGAGGGAACTGCCGGCGTCGTAAGAAGTTTCATTGAGCATGGCATGACTTCGCTGCCTTCACCGGTTCGCGTATATTACAATATTACAGCCTTCCGCTATGAGAATGTTCAGAAGGGAAGATTTCGTGAATTTCATCAATTCGGTCTGGAGGCATTCGGAGCGAAGGGCCCAGCTGTTGACGCAGAAGTTATCAGTATTCTTACATTGTTTTTTGCTCGCATGGGTCTGACCCAGACACATCTTTGTATTAACAGTATCGGCTGTCCGGTTTGCCGCACGGAATATAATCGCATTCTCAGAGAATATTACCAGCCCGGACTTGCCGGAATGTGCCATGACTGTAAGGGACGGTATGAGAAGAATCCTCTTCGCATGCTCGACTGTAAGGAACCCCATTGCCACACTTTGGCCGCGGACGCACCGAAGCTATTGGATCACCTGTGTCCGGATTGCCGCGAACATTTTGAAGGGCTTACCGCAAATCTTGACGATCTGGGTATTCCATATACGATTGATCCCGGCATTGTTCGCGGACTGGACTATTACACAAGGACAGTATTTGAGTTCGTATCAGACCATGTCGGCACGCAGGGTACCATTTGCGGCGGCGGACGATATGACGGTCTGGTAGAAATGATGGGCGGACAGTCGGTTCCCGGAATTGGATTTGCCATGGGGGTCGAGAGATTCCTGATGGAAGTCGAAGCGCAGGGAGTTGCCATTGAACGGACGCCGGATGTGCATTTGTATATTGCAGCGATGTCAACGGAAGCAGCCGTGTTTGCAAGGAAGCTTGCTTTTTCCCTTCGAAAAGCAGGGGTCGGCTGTGAGACGGATCTTATGGGCCGGAGCTTCAATGCACAGCTCAAATACGCAGGGAAAACGGGCGTGCCCTATCTGATGGTTCTTGGCGATGATGAGATAGCATCACAAAAATCCCGGATCAAGAATATGAAGGACGGGGTGCAGACGGAAATCGATCTGTCAAATCAGTCCGGAATCATAGCAACCATTTTGAATAGCAAATTACACGATTAAAGGGGATACGAAAATGGCGGAATCAATGCAGGGAATGAAGCGTACGATGCGATGCGCGGAACTCACGATCGAAAATACCGGAGAGAAAGTCACACTTATGGGATGGTGTCACAAAAGACGCGATCTGGGCGGTCTGACATTTATTACACTTCGCGACCGATCCGGCGAAGTGCAGCTGGTGGTGACTCCGGAAAGCTCAGACGATGTCATTTCCAAGGCATCCAGGATACGAGGAGAATTCGTTCTGGCCTGTGAAGGAACGGTTCAAAAGCGAAGCGCTCCGAATCCGAATATGAAGACCGGTGAACTCGAAATACTTGTCGAGAATCTCCGGATTCTTTCTGAAGCGCAGACTCCGCCTTTTTATATTGAAGAGAACATCAGCGCAAATGAATCGCTGCGGCTCAAATACCGTTATCTTGATCTGCGCCGCCCGGATATGCAGAGAAACCTGATGATGCGTCACAGGATTGCCAAATGCGCACGCGATTATTTCGATGCCGAGGGTTTTCTCGATATCGAGACGCCCATGCTCGGGAAAAGCACGCCTGAGGGAGCCCGCGACTATCTCGTGCCCAGCAGGGTCAAGAAAGGCTCTTTCTTTGCGCTTCCGCAGTCGCCGCAGCTGTATAAGCAGCTTCTGATGCTGTCCGGATACGATCGATATATGCAGGTTGCCAAATGCTTCCGTGACGAAGATCTTCGTGCGGACCGTCAGCCGGAATTTACGCAGATCGATCTGGAAATGGCTTTCGTTGATGAAGAGGATGTTATGCTCGTTACGGAAGGCTTTCTACAGAAAGTGTTCCGAGAAGTTATGGAAGTCGAGATTTCACTTCCTCTGCCAAGACTGACTTGGATGGATGCAATGAACCGGTTTGGATCCGACAAACCGGACATGCGTTTTGGACTCGAACTGAAAGATATTACGGAAGTCGTACGGGATATTCCATTCCCGGTATTTGAAGATGTACTCTCCAAAAAAGGCAGCATTCGTGCAATCTGTGTTCCGGATGGAGCATCGATGACCCGGAAAGAAATTGATGCTTTGGCAGAGGTTGCTAAAACATACCGGGCGAAAGGTCTTGCCTGGCTTGTTCCTTCTGCGGTACCGCGCGGGTCGTTCCTGAAATTTCTTGCGCCGGATCAAATCGCAGCCATTGCGGAAAAAGCAGGAGCGGATGATAACGACCTTATTCTTATCGTTTCCGACAAAGACAGTGTCGTCTTTAGTGCTTTGGGTGCTCTTCGCTGTGAAGTTGCAAAGAATTTCTCCCTGATTCCGGAAAACACGTTCAATCTCATCTGGGTTACGGAATTTCCGTTATTGGAATACAGTGAGGAGAACGGCCGTTATGTAGCGATGCACCATCCGTTTACCGGACCCATGGACGAAGATCTTGGTCTCCTCGAGACAGATCCCGGCCTAGTTCGTGCAAAAGCTTATGATATCATTCTGAATGGAACCGAACTCGGCGGCGGAAGCATTCGTATTCATGACCAGACCCTGCAGAAGAAGATGTTTTCTCTTCTCGGATTTACGGATGAACAGGCATACGAGCAATTCGGGTTTCTTCTGGATGCCTTTAGCTTCGGCGTCCCTCCGCATGGCGGACTGGCTTTCGGATTGGACCGAATGGTAATGCTCATGACAGGAAGCAAAAGTATTCGGGATGTTATCGCATTCCCGAAAGTCCAGAACTCATCCGACCTTATGACGGAAGCTCCGGCACCCGTTGCAGATAATCAGTTGGATGAACTTGGCATCAGTATTACAAAGGAGAAACAAGATGAATGAGAGACCCGGCAATACAGCATCCAATACGGATCGTCATGCAGAGGACGAGCGTAAGATCCTTTCTGAATCTATACCGGAAGATACCGGAAAGATAGAAAACCTGCCTGATGAGACAGAGTTGCCGAAGGACGAGGCAACTCGTCCGGTTGACGTACCGATATCCGATGAACAGGGTGAAAGCATCATGGATGCTGCCAATGATCCCGAGGAAGAAGAATCGGAAGCAGAGGGATCCAATCAGAGCGCAGAAGAAATGACTCCGGAAGTTACTGTAAGTCAGCCTGCCTCAGACACATATCCGGCTGAAGAAGCAGCTTCCAATGCAACGATTCGCCGTGTCCGTTCTGAGAAGAGTGATACTGCGGAATCTGTTCAGAAAGATAAAGGGTTGCTGTATTCGTTTTTAGATACTTTGCGTTTTGTCAGCCTCGGCCTGATCATCGGCATTTTGCTTGTTGTATTTGTTGTCCAGAGGAATGACGTGTACGGCAGTTCCATGGAACCGAATCTTCATCAGAACGATGCTGTTTTCGTTGAGATGATTTCAAAGTACTTTACTGAATATGACCGTGGAGCCATCGTGACCATTGATGCGACCGGAATGCCCGGGTACGACCGGAAAGAGAAAATAATCAAGAGAGTTATCGGAAGACCCGGCGATACAGTTTTGATTAAAGACGGCTCCGTATATATTAACGGTGTTCTGCTTGCAGAATCCTATATACCGCAGGGTGTTCCGACAAATATGACGGCCGAAGGAACGGCCAACGGATACGATAACGTGACTCTTGGAAAAGGCGAATACTATTGCATGGGAGATAACCGCGGTGCCAGTCTGGACAGCCGGGTTCTCGGACCTATTCCGGACAGCCGTATTAAAGCACATGTAATTGCGAAGATATTCCCTTTCGACGAAATGCGTTTGTATTAATCTAAAGACAGGAAGCGTGAACCAATTACATGGAAAGACAACAAAAAATTCGTAACTTCTGCATAATTGCACATATAGATCACGGGAAATCAACGCTGGCGGATCGTATGATCGAACATACCGGCGTATTATCCCTTCGCGAAATGCATGCCCAGATTCTCGACAACATGGACATTGAGAGAGAACGCGGCATCACCATCAAAGCCCAGGCAACGCGCATGTATTACACAGCCAAAGACGGCGAGACGTACATGTTCAACCTGATTGATACACCCGGGCATGTTGACTTCAACTATGAAGTATCCCGGAGCCTTGCGGCATGTGACGGAGCAGTTCTTGTCGTGGATGCCGCGCAGGGAATCGAAGCGCAGACGCTGGCAAATGTATATCTGGCGCTGGAAGGCAATCTCGAAATTCTTCCCGTTATCAACAAAATAGATCTTCCGTCGGCACAGCCGGAACTTGTTCGCACTGAAATAGAGGATGTAATCGGTCTGGATGCCAGCTATGCTCCGCTCATTTCCGCCAAAAACGATATTGGTATCGATGAGGTTCTCGAAGGAATCGTCAAATACCTGCCTCCTCCGAACGGAAGAGAAGATGTGCCGCTGAAGGCACTGATATTTGACTCCAAGTATGATACATACAAGGGCGTTATTGTACACGTCCGTATTATGGAAGGTTCCGTATCTACCGGCGACCGCATTCGACTGATGCATACCGGCCGAGAGTTCACGATCGTTGAGCTCGGCATTTTCCATCCGGGTGAATTTGTTCCTACGGACAGTCTGTCTGCCGGAGAAGTCGGATATATCGCCGCGTCCATCAAGAGCGTCCGTGACACATCTCCGGGCGATACCGTGACGTCCGCAGTGAATCCGACCGAACATCCGCTTCCGGGATATAAGAAAATACAGCAGATGGTTTTCTGCGGACTCTATCCCACGGATGGAGCCAAATACCCGGATCTGCGCGATGCGATTGAAAAACTCCAGCTCAATGATGCCGCTCTCTCTTTTGAACCGGAGACATCTGTCGCCCTCGGTTTTGGATTCAGGTGCGGATTTTTGGGCCTTCTGCATTATGAAGTCGTACAGGAACGTCTGGAACGCGAATTCAATCTGGACCTCATTTCAACGGCGCCGTCCGTCGTGTACAAAGTGTTTACGGTCAGCGGAGAAGAGCTCCGCATGGACAATCCTACCAATTTGCCTGATCCGTCACTCATCGACTGGATTGAAGAACCGATGGTTCGATGCACGATCATGACACCTAAGGAATATGTCGGAAATATTATGGAGCTTTGTCAGGACCGCCGCGGCACATACATCAATCTGGAGTACATGGATGAAATGCGCGTCATCCTGCATTACCGCATGCCGCTGAACGAGATCATCTATGACTTCTTTGACGCACTCAAGTCAAGAACCCGCGGATACGCTTCTCTGGACTACGAGGTGGACGGTTACGACAAATCGGACCTCGTTAAGCTCGACATACTGCTGAACAGCGAAGTGGTCGACGCTTTGTCTTTCATTGTTCACCGCGAAAAGGCATACGCACGCGGCCGCCGTATGGCGGAAAAACTGAAGGAAAACATTCCGAGACAGCAGTTCGAAATTCCGATCCAGGCCTGTATCGGAGGAAAAATCATAGCGCGCGAGACCATCAAGGCGTTCCGTAAAGACGTTATTGCCAAATGCTACGGCGGTGACATTACCCGCAAGAAGAAGCTTCTCGAGAAGCAAAAAGAAGGCAAGAAGCGCATGCGTCAGGTAGGCAGCGTAGAAGTGCCGCAGGATGCCTTTATGAGCGTTCTTCGTTTGGATGAGTAAGAACGGGTTCGTACTTGTACGGGACTGGCTTCTCTGATAGTATAGGGACAGTTTTCAACTCACCGGCATGCGGATGTGGTGAAATTGGCAGACACGCTGGATTTAGGTTCCAGTTCGAAAGAATGCAGGTTCAAGTCCTGTCATCCGCACCAGAACAGATACCATCTATTGTTAAACTTACGTTTTGACATAGGTGGTATTATTTTTGCCTGAGAATTCCCGCAGAATCGTTGAAGTACTACCCTCACATTCGTGCATTTTT
>JADGQQ010000073.1 GCA_017881645.1 Clostridia bacterium | reverse complement strand
TTACCGTGCGTCTTGGCGGTGAAGGCTATGTTTTCTGGGGCGGGCGTGAAGGTTATGAGACGCTTCTTAATACGAATATGGCTTTAGAACAGGATAATATGGCCCGATTGATGCGGATGACCGTGGATTATGCCCGGAGCATCGGATTTGCGGGTGACTTCTATATCGAACCCAAGCCCAAAGAACCGACCAAGCACCAGTATGATTTTGATGCATCCACCGTACTCGCGTTCCTTCGCAAGTACGATCTTGACAAGGATTTCAAGCTGAATCTGGAAGCGAATCACGCAACTTTGGCCATGCATACTTTCCAGCATGAGCTCTGTGTTGCGCGAACGAACGGTGCTTTCGGATCGGTTGATGCAAACCAGGGAGATCTCCTGCTTGGCTGGGATACCGATCAATTCCCGACCAATGTGTATGACAGCACGCTGGCGATGATCGAAATCCTCAAAGCCGGCGGATTTACCAAAGGCGGCCTGAATTTTGATGCCAAAACACGTCGTGCGTCCAATACGCCGGAGGACATATTCTATGGATATATTGCCGGCATGGATACTTTTGCTCTTGGACTGAAAATGGCAGTGCGTCTGATGGAAGACGGCCGGATCGATGAGTTTGTTAAGAATCGCTATGCAAGTTATCAGACCGGCATCGGAGCGGACATCATCAGCGGCAAAGCAACGATGGCGGATCTCGAAGCTTATGCACTTGCGAAGGGCAACGTTACGGCTGACAGCGGGCGGCAGGAATATCTTGAAAACATCCTGAATACGGTTCTTTTTGGCTGAGTAGTCTTTAAAGGAGCTACCTATGAATTACCTCATTGGCATTGATATTGGCACTTCCGGAACCAAAACAGTTCTCTTTGATGAAAAGGGATCGGTTGTAAGTCATGCCCGCATCGAATACCCGATGGCTCAGCCGCAAAACGGCTGGGCGGAACAGAATCCGGCGGACTGGTGGCATGCTGTTGTTGATACGCTGAAGGACGTAGTGAATCAGAGCGGTATTTCTGCAGAACAGATTCGAGGCATTGGATTATCCGGACAAATGCACGGGCTCGTGATGCTTGATGAACAAGATCAGGTGATCCGGCCGGCAATTATTTGGTGCGATCAGCGGACCGCTCAGGAATGTGAAGAGATCACAGCCAAAATCGGAGCAGCACGGCTGATTGAAATTACGGCAAATCCCGCACTGACGGGCTTCACCGCATCGAAAATCCTATGGGTCCGGAATCACGAGCCGGAGAATTACGAACGCTGCAGGAAAATCCTGCTTCCCAAAGATTATATCCGTCTCATGCTGACCGGAGAATACGCCACGGAAGTATCCGATGCATCCGGCATGCAGCTTCTGGATATCGGCGGCCGCTGCTGGTCGGACGAGGTGCTCGGGAAGCTCGGGATCGACAAATCCCTGCTGGCTCCTGTATATGAATCGCCGGAAATAAGCGGACAGATATCTGTATCTGCAGCAGCACTTACGGGCCTGCATGCAGGAACGCCGGTTGTCGGCGGAGCCGGGGATAATGCGGCGGCTGCCGTTGGAACAGGTGTCGTTCAGGATGGACAGGCATTCACAACGATCGGATCATCCGGGGTTGTCTATGCGCATACATCGAAAATGCATATTGATCCGGGCGGGCGTGTTCACACTTTTTGCTGTGCGGTACCCGGCTGCTGGCATGTCATGGGAGTTACCCAGGGCGCAGGACTCTCCCTATCCTGGTTCAGAGATCAGTTTTGTCAGTCGGAAGTGGAATCGGCCGCGATTATGAACGTCAGTCCCTATTATCTAATGGATGAAGAGGCTGCGAAAGTGCCGATCGGCTCGAACCGTCTGCTGTTCCTGCCATATTTGATGGGCGAAAGAACGCCGCACCTTGATCCGGACTGCCGCGGAGTTTTCTTCGGACTGTCCGCCATGCACCAGAAAAGAGATCTGATCCGTGCAGTCATGGAAGGTGTTTCATTTTCGCTTCGGGACTGTCTGGAAGTTATCTCCGGAATGGATACGCCCATCCAAATCATGCGGGCCTGCGGCGGCGGAGCCAGTCCGCTTTGGCGCCAGATGCTTGCGGATATTTATAACTGTGAGGTCAGCACAATCGTTTCACAGGAAGGACCCGCTTTAGGCGCAGCCCTGATAGCCGGTGCCGGTACGGGCGTATATCGCGATATCAGGGAAGCATGTTCCATCGCTGTGCAGACGCGTGATGAATCCTCACCCACTGAGAAAAGGCATCTGGAATATGATGCATACTATCAGCTTTATCGAGCCCTGTATCCTTCACTGAAGGATCACTATAAGACCCTGTCAAAACTATAAATGCCAACTTCTTTCATGGCTTACCTTGCCGTGATTTTTCCCTCCTTAAATACCCGGCGCTTCATGTTGTGCCGGGTATTTTTTATGCGTGAAAGGGAAGGTAAAAAGGCAAAACATAGAAAAGCCCGAATGCATACGAAGTACCGGATGTGAAGAGTCCGGATCTGCTGTTATTCAAAAAACATCGGCCGCAGGTTCGTAATGCACGCGTCCGAGTTTTTCACTGAAAATCACAAAGCAAAGAAGGAGAAGGAACGCACCGGCAGGAATGATCCAGAGAGTTGTAACGCCGGCAACGGCACCGACCAGGATCGGCAGCAGGGTGTATCCGATGTTTGCCATGCCCATCTGGTAACCGATGGCGATCTGAGAGAATTCCCGTCCGAAACGCAGCGGAGTATCCTGCATAGTGCACGGATACATCGGTGCAAATCCCAAACCAATCAGACACAGGCCAACAGGACATAGAACTTCGGTTGCAACAGGAAGAATCAGACAGACAAATCCAATTACGCTGATTACGGAGCCGAGACGAACCGATGTACGCGTCCCGATTTTTTCCACGAAAAAGCCAATCAGTATCCGCCCGACCGTAATGCTCAAATAGAACACGGAAACCCATATGCCCGCGTTATAAACGGAGACATGGCGAGCGCTTCGCAGATAGCTTGCACTCCACAGTCCGATGCAGGTCTCCATTCCGACATAAAAGAAAAAAACAAGCATCGCCGGGAGAAGACCTTTTCGATGCAGGATCATGCGAAATCCATTTTGGACGCGCTGCTGCAGCGGCGCGTGTACGGCAGATTTTACTGCCGAAGCAGCTGTCTTGCGTTCCTTTTCATGTTCGGGTGAATGCAGCGACCAGAGACGAAGTGTAAGCAGGAAAATCAGTGCCAGCGTCAGCTGGATCACGGCGACAGCGATATAGCCGATTCGCCATGAGCCGCCGGCAACAATGGCCTGTGTCATGATCAGCGGGCCGCAGAAAGCTCCGAGTCCCCAACAGGCATGAAGCCAGTTCATATGTCGGGAAGAGAAGTGGGTAGCCACATAATCGTTGAGACCGGTATCAACGGCACCGGCTCCGATCCCGAGAGGAATGCACAGAAGCACGAGGAAAAAGAAGGAGCGCGACAGACCGAATCCGAGCATGCCGAGACCGGTAAGAATGCAGCTGACACCAACAACCAGCCCCGTGCCGTATTTTTTGAGGATATGTCCGCTCGAAAAGGCCGAAATGACGGTGCCAATGGTTGCAACCACCGTCAGGTATCCGGCACCGGCCAGCGGCATTGAAAAAGTGTGACGCATTTCCGGCCAGGCCACGCCCATGATGCCGTCCGGAAGCCCCAGACTGACAAAAGCCAGATAAATAATGAGTAAAAGGATCGCTGTTATCATATTCTAACTCCTCTGAAACGAATCCGCTCAAGGGATCGTTTATCGTTCTTTCCAATCGTCCATAGCTATTTTGAGCAGACCGCTCTGGTACAAATCATCCACCTGATCCACGATATGCAGGGCGGGACAGCGCGCGGCGGGAATGATCCGCTCCAGTTCTTCCTGCAGATCCGCAATATCGGAACCGGCAAGTCCGAACCCTGAAAGCGCAACATCCGGAGGGTTAATGATACAGATGATGCTGACGATTGCGCGGGCAAGACACTGAAGAAGCGCGGTTCTGCCGTCGGATCCCGGCATGTCAGCCTTGATACGGCGGAGTTTTTCGCAGAAGGTCACGGGAACGCCCAGATGCTCGAAGGGCAGAAACTCCAGCTCTCCCGCATACCCGCAGACACCGCGAATCAGCTGTCCGTGCACAAGAATACCGGCTCCGGGTCCGTTGGCACCCAGAAAAATGTGCACCAGATCCGGCCATTGATCGCGTTCCGCCGAAACGAACACGTTTACATCGTTTTCCAGATGAACCGGAACGGACAATGCTGTCTCGAGCATTTGCTGCAGAGGAAGATCCTGCAAATCCGGATAATCCGGCAGATAGTTCAGCCGCCCGTTCTCAATGACGCCGGGAATTCCCAGGCAAAGAACGGAAAGACTCGGGAACTGTTCCCGGATGCGGAGCAGATTTTCAAGCAGCTGAGGAGATGAATGTCCGGAAGTAAGGTGGCTGCGGGCATCATGCAGAACCTGTCCGAAAACGTCATATACACGAATATAGAGATTATGATCTTCGATATAGGCGCATGCCGCAGTTTGAAAAACAGGAGAAAGTGCGAACAATTCCGCAGGCCGGCCGCCGCGCGTGGCGGATTCCGGGAGCCGGATCACTTCGCCGCTCGCGAGAAGATCGCCGATCAGCGCCGAAACCGTAGGGAAACTGAGCCCCGATTCTTCGGCGAGTTCCGCTTTCGTGATCTGTGCTGCCTGCCGCATTAAATTGCGGATGATCCGGCGGTTCTGCATACGGACCTGGTCAAAATGGGAGCAGTCCTGCGTGCCCATATGTGATACACCAACCTTTCAAAATATACTTATGAAAGTATGTTTAATAACTTCCATATTATACTCGCAGGAAGGGATTGTCAACCCTGTTTTGTAAATCGCCGGACGAACCGGACGAACGGATCGGCTGGAATAGGGCACAAAAAAAGAGCCTCTGTTGACGGGCTCGCACGAATATGAGAAAATAGAATTTAGTCATTTGTTGATCAATAAGAATTAAAAATCATAAATACAAGATATCATAGCTGCAAACAAGCGTCAAGGGGGTATTTTCATGGCCGAAAAGACAAGTCAGGACGGACTCGAGAAGCTCGGATTCTTTCCTTCCACCGACTCGCATGTAACCGCCCTTCGCGCCGTCAACGATGAGATGAAAAGCAACGGCCTGTATCTGACCGACCAGGGAATTCACGACGTTCTTGCGGCAAGACAGGGCGCACTCGCCCGTCAGGCCCGGCTGCAATGGTCGCTGGACATGACCGAGAAGCTGTTGGCCCGTGCCGCGGTCTCGCCGTATGCCGAGCAGGATCATCTCGCGCAGGTGATTTCGGACTGGTTTGAAGTGATTTTATATATACAGAATCAGACGACGGATTTTGTGGCAGATGAAGATCTCGTAAAAGCCGTAAGTGATTATTATGACAATTACTGCGGCGGAGATATCGAGCTGCTCCGCGGAAAAGCTGCCGACCGTATACTTGCCAATTACAAATTGAAGAGGGATCTGACGCAGGGAGCATACGAGCAGCCGGGAAGAGCCAATACATTTGATGATGAGCTGCCCGCGCCGCCGAAGGAAGAGCCACCACTAACGCTTCGCCCCGAGGATTTCCACAGGAATGTTTTCGCCGTGCGCGAGCCGGATGCCGTGTCGGAGCCGGATGCCGTGTCGGACAATCCCGTGCCTGCAGATGGATCCGCGACGACTTTTGCTGACGCATCGGGTCATTCGGAGGCTCCAAGTGAGCAGAGAACAGCGAGACATGTTCTCGCGAATCGCAAAGAAGCATCCGATGCGCAAGCCCATGCGCTGCTGCGGCTTTTTCAAAGAGAACTGACACAGTATGTGGGCGAAGGAGCGACATCGGTATCGGAGAGAACAGGTCGGGGCATTTTTGCTTCCATCCGGTACACGCTGACATTGGCGGAAGACAAAGATGCGCCGATCGAGCGACGCTTCTATACCGGGCAAAAACGTCTGCTTACACTTCTGGAATCAGCGGAAAAGGATCTTCGTTACCTGCTGGCGAATCGAATTCGAACACCTCTGGAGACGTATTATGATACGCTGACGCGCGAACTGCCGGAATTTTTCCGATTGTATGATGCGCAGTACCGGGCGCATGAGACGCCGAGTCTGATGGATTATCCGCTGGCCAATGAGATGGGAAATCTGACAGGCGTGATCTACATCCGGGAATATCTGCGGCGGCTGCGGATCGAGACCGAATATGCCCGACGTGTGTCGGATGATTTCTGCTGTGCAATGGTCCTTGCATACGGACGCAAGTATGATATGGATATTCGTCCTGTACCGGTAAATCTGTTCGATATTCTTATGGTGCAGGCGTTTGCAGTTGCTCTTCTTTACGATTCGCGGCATATGGATATCGCAGGAATTTGGGGAGAAGGGGGCGGAAAGCCGGAAATTAGTCAGTGGCTGCTGCCGCATGGCGATTTTATGGACTTACTGGCTGATCTGACGGAAATGACCGACGATGACAGGCGGGAACATCTGGTCCGCGTAAGTCAGGCGGCCTGCGTTTTTCCCGGAGCATCAAGTCCCGAGGTAACGGCGTATGCACTGCTTTTTGCAGAACAGTGGACGGGTGTTTTCGAGCAGGCCGTACAAAATAAATGTCCGGAGAATCTGATCCTGTTCAAAGCGAATCTGGCGCCGCCCGTAATAGCTGCAGAGCCGGAATATTTTGTTGAAGAAAATCCGATGCCGGATACGGAATACAGAGATCTTATCGAAAAGCTCAGCGCGGCTGAAAGTCTGCAGGCGCAGCATGTCCTGATCCGCGAACGCGTGCACAGCCGCCGCGATCTTCTCGACATTCTGGACGAAGACTTCTGGATGACCGGGGAGAAAGAGGCGTTTCTCGCAACCTTCTCCGATGAGGAGCGCGCGCTTCTCGAAAAAGAAGAGGAATCGGAGCCGCAGCCGGGGAAAGATTAGGCGCTTCTGCTATGCATCGGACTGGCCATCGGACTCTGCAGAGTTGGGTGGTCGCTCATGTAAAAGTCCCGGCGTTTGTCTTGTCATATTTTTTCTAATGATAGCTCGAAGAAACAAGCGAAAACATGACATTTGCAGTTGTAGAGGCATAGTGATGGATTATTTTAAGACACAATATGAAAAGTTTTATGAGGAAAAAGACTATGCTTACATGAAGAATTATTTCCGGTTGTCCAAAATTCCTGATGCATTCTCCGCATGTCGTCATTCTCCATGGGTCCATTG
>JADGQQ010000072.1 GCA_017881645.1 Clostridia bacterium | reverse complement strand
TTTGTCGGATTTACGATTGTACATCCCATTTGGTTCTTCGGCATGATAACGATAACATCTTTTGTATTTGCCTCGTTCGGTCTTCTGTGCGGTCTCCTGATCACCAGTAATGAGATGCTGAGTTTTGTCCTCTCAATTGTTATTACTCCGCTGACATATTTGGGCGGCGTCTTCTTCGAGATTTCCAAGCTTCCAGGCGTCCTCTCGAATTTTAAATACATCAATCCGGTGTATCCGCTCGTGAACCTCAGCAGATTTGCTTACCTCGGCGCTGCGGAAGGCAACCTGACTCTTCAAGGGATCGCTGTCGCGATTATGACGGTCGGCATGTTTGGGCTGGGAACATTCAGCATTCGAAAAGGCTGCGGATTGAAGATTACCTAATCTATATGGGTGGATAACAGGATGACAGATAGACAAGAATCGATGTTTTGGCAATATGCATCAAATATCATCCGGGCATTTGCGGAAATCCGGTATCTGATATTCGACTATCAGAATGCATATCGAAAAGATCCCGCGCTGCGCGGGAAGGTGTTCGGAATTCTCGAAATGACGACGTATTCGGGACTTTGGGCCATTACGTTCCACCAGTTCGCACATGTACTGTTTGTGACCTGTGTGCCGTTTCTTTCGCGGCTGCTGTCACAGATAGCCCGTTTTCTAACCGGAATTAATGTTGGATAGGGATAGAATCGCAAAAATAGTGTATCCCCACCTTTACAACGTAACAATGTTTTGTTACACTGTGAATATCGGAGGGATAAAACATGGAAAACGATGAACAAATTTCAAAAAAAGACCTTCTCGAAATCACGAACATTTCCTATGGCCAGCTCTATCGCTGGAAGAGGAAGGGTCTGATTCCCGAGGAATGGTTTATCCGAAAGTCCTCCTATACCGGGCAGGAGACCTTTTTCCCGAGAAATCGAGTGCTTTCGCGCATCGAGAAAATTAAGAACATGAAAGAGGACATCTCGTTGGACGATTTGGCCGATGTGTTTTCGCCCGTGCAGGATGAACTTCATCTTTCGCCGGAAGATATTGTAAAACGAAACATTGTTTCGCATGATGTCATGAAGATGTATCAGAATTATCACGGGAATACGGACGTACTGGATTTTAACGCTATACGGTCGGCGTATATATTGAACAAACTCATCGCGGCCGGAGACATCGGTCTTGAAGAAGGGAAATCCCTGCTCGAAGTGCTTCAGGAGGGAATGATTCTTTTCGGAGGAGAACCAAGCGAAGTATTTCTTGTGCGTAAGTTGGGCATATTCAGTTGTTTTGCCGTCTCACCGCCGGGCAGGATATGCATGGACAAAGGCGCCAGAATGATTGGAAGAATCAATACAGCAGCGATAACGGAAGAGCTGAAATTGAAAATGATCTGAGGAGGATCCGGTTATGAATACAACAGCAAACGGAGATTTAAAAATAGATGGAAACGGAAGTGCACCTGGCGGAGCGTATGATACCGTCCGTATTAACGGAACGGGAAAGATTACCGGCAATGTCAGTTGCCGGATGTTCCGGATCAACGGATCAGGAACTGTAACAGGCGATCTTACGACGGATGACGGGAAGATCAACGGAAGTGGCACGGTTGACGGAAATATTGACGCGAAAAAATGCAAGATCAACGGATCTGCACAAATTAAGGGCGGCATTAAAGGCGACAGCCTGAGCGTCTCGGGTTCTGTCGCGATTGGACAGACCGTAGACGTCCTGCATGTCAAGTTGGAGGGATCTGCGAAAATAAGCGGCGATGTGAAGGCGGAGACCTTCCAGTCGGACGGATCTTTCGAGCTCAACGGACTGCTGAATGCAGATGAGATTACGGTAGCGCTTTATCACTTGAAAAGCAAAGCCGGCGAAATCGGCTGCGGCAAAATTAATGTCAGCATGGCCACGACAGGATTCAGCATCCTTCGAAGCATTTTTACCCTCGGACAGTACAATCCCATACTTGAAGCGGATACGATCGAGGGCGATGACATCTATCTGGAAAATACCGTAGCCAAAATCGTACGCGGCAATAACATTATCGTAGGACGGGGATGTGTCATCGATCTCATCGAATATAAAGGCAACTACCAGAAAACCGGCGATGCGAAGGTGCAGGTAGAGAAGAAGATCTGATTTTTTCCGATATCATTCGAAACATGCAAAGGCGTGTGAGTGCAAATCTTCTCATTGACAATTCACCTGATTCATATGAAGCTGTACATGTTCTGTAGATGAATGGATCGATTATGCTCCATTCCAAGAACGAGGGGTCGCATTTTTGCACCCTCGTTTATTTTTGCATTTGCACAAGGAAAAATGTGACCATAACTGCCGGCCGGGCGTTTTAGAAGTAGAAACGTTGCTAGGAGGGTGTATGTCAATTGAGATAGGTGAAAAGTACCATTTGTACGGCAACATGCTTTTTAAGCTCTGTCTTGTCATTTTGGCCAATGAGGCGGATGCGGAAGATGCTGTACAGGATACTTTTCTAAAGTACATGAGAAAGAACCCGGAATTCATAAGTTCGGAGCATGAGAAAGCCTGGTTCATACGCGTAGGAACCAATGTCTGCAAAGACATTCTCCGGACTCGAAAGCGAAAAGCGACTGTAGATATTGACGATTTTGCGGAACTGGTTGGCACGCAAACAACGGATCCATTGGAAACACTTGAAACTCTGGAGCAGATTCTTCGACTTCCGACCAAATTGAGAACTGTGATTTATCTCTTCTATGTGGAAGGGTATAAAGTCGAAGAAATCGCAAAAGTAATACGAACTTCCGCGTCAGCTGTGAAAATGCGTCTGATGCGCGGGCGTATTCTGCTGAAACTGGAAATGGAGGAAGAAATGGAATGAAAAAGAGTGATATTGAACATGCTTTTGCTCAGATAAAGCCGGATGCTGCACTGGAAGGGAAAGTGATGCGGCTTACTGCACAGGAAAAGCCGAATGTTCGGCGAAGAATGCATTTGCCTGTGGTGGCCGCAGCGGTATTGGCGCTTGCACTGGTGTCTTTCGGCTCGTATACAATCCTTAAAAACAGCACCGCCAAAAGTCAATCTGCTACCGAATACTTTTTGGTGAAAACGTATGCCGCAAATGGAGCTGAGATTGAACTGACAAAAGACAATACAGCTCTTATGGCATATACAGATCCGGGGCTTCCGCTCAAACTGGAATCTATTCGGAT
>JADGQQ010000071.1 GCA_017881645.1 Clostridia bacterium | reverse complement strand
GTAGACACCTCCTATTCTCTTTGGTCTATTTTATCATCCGATGTAGGGTCGTGCAATGTTTCGATAATCGAAATTCGCTCATTCAATGAAGTCAATGACTTCATCATCGATCTCGGATTCCGTTTCATCTGTATTGATTTCGGCTGGATCCGGTACGGAATCCTCGTCCGTTTTGCCGCAGCCGGATTTATGGCTGCCGCATTCTCCTCGAGGACAGCCCTGTGACGGCTTCTTGCTCTTATGGGTAAGAACTTCTGATTCGGATGCAAGCACCGTAACCAGATCCGCATCATCGTCAAGCTCAAGGCGCACTGTAATCTTCTCGCGCAAGAGGTCAACCGATACGACCGTTCCCTTTCCCAGCTGCGTCATAACAACATCTCCCTGTTTGGGCAGACGTGCATGTGCATCCTCATAGGCTTCCTGTTCGTACTTAAGACAGCACATCAGGCGCCCGCAGGCTCCTGATATTTTGGCGGGATTCATCGAAAGTCCCTGTTCCTTCGCCATTTTGATGGATACGGGAACAAACTCATTCAAAAACGAGCAGCAGCACAATTCGCGGCCGCAAAGACCGATGCCTCCGACCATTCTCGCCTGATCACGAACACCGATCTGGCGCAGTTCGATACGTGTGCGAAATACGGCGGCAAGATCCTTTACGAGTTCTCTGAAATCTACGCGCCCGTCCGCTGTAAAGAAGAATACGAGCTTCTTACCGTCAAAACTGTACTCCGCTTCGACCAGATTCATCTTGAGTCCTCTGGATTCCACTTTTTCGGCACAGAGGGCAAAAGCTTCTTTCTCCCGGCGTTTCTTCTCTTCGTAGCGCTTGTTGTCGTCTTCATCGGCAAACCGCAGAATCGGCAGAAGCGGCTCGACAATCTGTTCAATGGGAAGCTCAACCGCTTCTTCGGCGATATGTCCCAGGTCAATTCCCTGACTTGTTTCAACAATGACGGCATCTCCCAGGTGAAGATGGAATTCTGCAGGGGCAAAATGATAGATTTTACCGGCGTCATGAAACCGGACGGATACTACTTTAGGCATCTTTTAACTCCTTCTGAATGGTTAGAAGCATCTGACATATTGTACTTTCAAAACTGCAGTTCGATGAAAGAGCTTGTGCCGCATGTGTTGCGGCTTTTGAGGCTCTCTCGATTCGTTCCGAAGTCAGCGTATTCTTCAAAATGATATTCACCATCTTATCTCTTTTGTCCTCATTCAGCAAGGAAGCATTCTCCTGCGATCGGATCAGCAGCATCATATCTCTCAGGATGAGCTGCATAATCACCAGTATCTGCTGGATATGGTCCTTATTTGCATCGAAATAGGAATATCCTGTTGTCAGAACTTCTGCCTTCCCATACGTGGGAAGCAGAAAAAAAAGATCGCTTGTTTCCTCTCGAAGTCCTGAAAACCACTGGCTCTGGGCAAGTTCGAGCGCCAGTCCGGGAATCCCGTTGGCATATCTTGCGAAAAACAACGCGTCTTCCTCTTCGAGGTGTGTGTTTTTCTGAAGAATAGATAGAATTTCATGTTCGGAATTGGGTGACATATGAATAACGACGGCCCTCGACACAATCGTTTTCAACAATTTGCCGGTATCGGCTACCGTCAGAACAAACACAACGGACGGCGGCGGTTCCTCCAGAGTTTTCAGCAGTGCGTTCTGCCCTTCTTCATTTAGGCCATCCGCATCAATCAGGTACACTTTTCTGCGGGCGAGCTGAGGCAGAATATTCACGTCAGCACCGATCCGGGATCTCACATCGGCAACGCGAATTGTTTTTTCTCCGGATGCCAAGGCCAATTCGCGAAAATCAGGGTGGCAGCCCTCGTCAAAATACAGGCAGAACGAGCAGTGTCCGCACGCACCGTCTTCGGTGGGCTGCGAACAGAGAAGTCCTTTGCAGACTTCTTTTGCCAGCATTGTTTTCCCGATACCTGACGGGCCCGTCAGGACATAAGCATGCCCCGGTCCGCCGGTAAACAGCGTGCCGAGGCGCTTTCGAGCATATATCTGACCTATTACGGACGACAACGCCATCTCTTACATCTTCTCAAATTGTTCAACGTTGAGAACGAACACTGTAGCACCGCCGACCATAACTTCCACCGGGTAGGGAATATAGGCACCCCCCATAGCGGACGGAGTTACATTCGTGTTGATAGCAGACTGTCTGCTGGAAGAGTACTTTCGTATCAGTCCCATGACTTCCTCAATCTGCTCATCTTCAACGACAATCATCAGTGTAGTGTTGCCCGAGCGAAGAAAACCACCCGAAGAATTCAATTTTGTGACACGAAAACCGGACTTGTTCAGTTCCGCCATTAACCGAGGACTGTCCTCATCGTGAACAATAGCAAAAACGAGCTTCATGTGTTAAATACCTCCCAAAACTTGCTATCAATATATTCTGCCATCACCGACGCCGGTGACATTGCATCCAAAGTAACGATCCGCACATTTTTGCCGGCCCATGCGAGATATCCGGACCGGACATTCTCCATAAACTCATTGCCTTCCAGTTCGAGCCTGTCCTTTTCTCCTAACCGGATAAGCATCCGGTCCAGTGCGGCCTTCACAGGAAGATCCAGAAGAAAAGTAAGATCGGGCTGCAGTCCGCCGGCCGCAAATTGATTCAGCAGATTAATGGACTCTAAATCCACACCTCTGGCATATCCCTGATATGCGATGGTTGAATCAAAGAACCTGTCACAGATGACTACTTTCCCTTCCTTCAGCGACGGGAGTATAACTTCGTCAACAATCTGTGACCTCGCGGCTTCATAAAGCATAAGCTCCGTGCGTGACGACATGTCCGTATTCGCCTTGTCGAGAAGGATGGATCGAATTTTCTCTCCGATCCTGGTACCTCCGGGTTCACGAATAACGATGACCTGAATCCCCTTGTCTTCCAGGGAGCTGCGTAAAGAAGTGACTTGCGTGGATTTACCGCTGCCGTCTATTCCCTCAAATGTCACAAACAAACCTTTGCCCGTTCGCACTGTTTGGTAACTCCTTTTTATTATATCGCAATTCATTCTGCTTTTGTACAGATCTACTTTGCATTATAGCGCAATGCCGTCTTCATCTCCACTATAAATTACCAGGTCAGAATTTCGATCCTGCCCGAAGAGACGCCGCGGACAGATATTCCGAGACTGCAAAGATTCTGCAGCAGCTCGACATGAGCCCCGGAAATGATTTCGCCCGGCCATAAAAGCGCAATCCCGGGCGGATACGGGGCGATGACGGAAGCACAGGTTTTTCCTTCCGCCTGCGACAGAGCAATCTCTATATGCTTCGATCCGCTGAAAAATGCCGCCCGGAGTGTCATATGGCGCTGAGGGATTTGTACAAGAATACTTCCCCACCTTCGATCCGTTTCCACAAGCAATTTCGCCGCCGGACCATGCACCCCGTTCACGCTGCCGGCCGCATCGCTGATAACCGCATAAAGTGCATCGAAGTCTTCTTTCCTATGCCACGGTGAAATGATCAGCACGATACGTATCAGATCAGCAAATTCAATTTCCAGTCCTTTGGATGCAAGATATTTCATCATTGCCTGAGCGGAAATGCGGGATGAATCCAGCAGCAAGACCAAACGCAATGGATCATTCCTCTCATTGT
>JADGQQ010000070.1 GCA_017881645.1 Clostridia bacterium | reverse complement strand
CACCTGCAACTGATAACCGTATGCTTTTCCGATGGATCCAGTCGCATCCGCCCATGCATCCCAGATATGGCTCTTCAGGTCGTGCACATTATTGGATTTCTTCTGCCAGATCCATAGAAGATCATCGACGGCCGCCGTGTAATTGATATATCGCTGCGTAAGAATTGGAAACTCATCTTTAAGGTTGTATCGATTTACGATGCAGAAGCTCTTGTATGTGTAAGCAAAGGCCCCGTCAGGCCATTTCGGCCGGACTTTTTCATTTTCGGTGGAAACCCCATGATCGAGTATTTCCCTGCAGTTCGCAATAAAAATCTCATCAGCTCTGCTCACTTGTTTCCTCCTGCCGAAATTCTCTATTTATCTTCACTTATAGTATCATAGCGAATCTCTTTTTTACAGATTGCCGCCCCGGAAGCAGACATATCTTTCGGAACATATGAACCGGAAAATGAAGAAGCCTGTCGCGACAGTAAACCGTCAAAACAGGCTTCAAAAAATGGTCGGAGTGAGAAGACTCGAACTTCCGGCCTCTTGGTCCCGAACCAAGCGCGCTACCAATCTGCGCTACACCCCGATATGTCCGCCAAAAGGCGAACACTAGAATTTTACTTGCAAATGCGAGAACTGTCAACGCAATTCATACAAAGTATTGCATGGAATATTTGTGCATTTCGATAAAGACCGGGAATCAGGAAAAATGCTTGACTCTTCTCTTCACTTCGTCAAGGAGACGTGCGATGACATCCTCTATCGGCAATGCGCCCAGTTCTCCGTCATGACGGGAACGAACGGCCAATGTGCCTTCGTCCACTTCTTTATCTCCCATGACGAGCATATACTGGACTTTCTCCATTTGTGCCTGACGAATCTTTTTACCGATTTTCTCGTCGCGGTCATCGACCTCAACGCGCAATCCCTGACTTCTCAGCTGATCCCTGACGGCAAACGCCTGATCGACATGCTTGTCTGAAATCGGCAGAATTCTTGCCTGCTCAGCAGCCATCCACAACGGCAGCGCCCCCGCATATTTCTCGATAAGGAGCGCCAGCGTACGCTCATAGCAGCCGATGGAGGTACGGTGAATGACATAAGGATTCTTCTTGATTCCATCACGGTCCGTATATTCCATGCCGAACTGCTTTCCTTGCTGAAAATCAATCTGAATCGTAATCAGCGTATCTTCCTTGCCCCACACGTTCTTAATCTGGATGTCGAATTTCGGCCCGTAGAAAGCTGCTTCACCTTCTGCTTCTGTATAAGTAAGACCGAGTTCATCCAAAATACCGCGCATCGTGTCCTGAACGGCTTCCCATTCTTCTGCAGAACCGACATATTTGTCTTTATTATTCGGATCCCATTTGGAGAAACGGTAGCTGACATCATCATTGAGCCCGACCGCATCCAGCATAAAGGATGCAAGATCCAGACATCTCTTAAATTCTTCCGTCAGCTGTTCCGGCGTACACATCAGGTGACCCTCGGAAATCGTAAACTGACGAAGACGGATCAACCCGTGCATTTCACCGGATGATTCATTCCTGAAAAGTGTAGATGTCTCGGCATACCGGAGCGGGAGATCCCGATAGCTGCGGTTTTCCGCAAGGTACGCCTGGTATTGGAACGGACAGGTCATCGGCCGCAGAGCATATATTTCGGATTCATTTACCGGCTGACCTTCCTTAGAAACGGCATTGGGATCCCCCAGCAAAAACATGCCGTCTCTATAGTGATACCAGTGTCCGGAAATCTTATACAAGTCTGATTTCGCCATAAACGGCGTCTTTGTTAAAAGATAGCCTCTGCGTTCTTCCTCATCCTCAACAAAACGGATGAGCGTCTGAAGCACTTTCGCGCCGCGCGGCAGCATAATGGGAAGGCCCTGTCCGATATAATCCACGGTCGTGAAATACCCGAGCTCGCGTCCCAGCTTATTGTGATCTCTTTTCTTTGCCTCTTCGATTCTGTCGAGATATGCCTTCAGCTGGTCTTTATCCGGAAAACTGGTTCCGTAGATACGCTGCAGCATCTTATTCTTTTCGTTGCCTCTCCAGTAGGCGCCTGCTACCTGTGTAAGCTTATACGCCCGCAGTTCGCCCGTATTCTCAATATGCGGACCTGCACAAAGATCTGTAAACTCACCCTGACGGTAAAAGGAAATCACTGCGTCTGCCGGCAGATCGTCAATCAACTCCACTTTGTACGGTTCGTTCATTTCGACCATCTGTTTTCTGGCTTCATCCCGGGGCAGTTCAAACCGTTCGATCGGAAAATGCTCCTTCACGATCTTCTTCATCTCTGCTTCTATCTTCTCAAGGTCCTCTTTCGTAAAAGTTCCTTCATGGTCAAAATCATAATAGAACCCGTCTTCAATTGCAGGCCCGATCGCAAGCTTTGTCTCCGGCCAGAGACGTTTGACAGCCTGTGCCATAATATGCGACGTGCTGTGCCTGTAGCTCAGTTTCTGGAATTCATCATTAAAATCAATCATATTCATTCCCTTTCTGTTCTGCGAGCCGATACCCGCTCATTAAAAATAAAAAACCATGCAGTAAAATTACTACATGGGATGCGTCTCAGCACGGTTCCACCCAAATTGCCTCCCGCATATACGGGCTGCCACTCCAAAAACGATAACGCGGTCAGCGGCTGCAGATAATGACAGATTCAAAAAATCTGTGTTCCCTGCGCAACTCGGAGGTGGTATGCAGTGCCATCACTTATGAAGAAGACTTCCAGCCACGGTCTTCTCTCTCTGGCATGTTACATTGGCAGCACATGTGTCCTCTTCAAAGTCTTTGTATATAGTAGTCAGTCTACATTACGATGGCTCGAAAAGCAAGTATTCAGACCGTGATGAATTCTCTGAGAACCTCAAAACGACCTTCCTTGATTCCGGCAACATTCATAATGTCTTCAATTTTCACGAATCCGCCGCTCTTCTCCCTGTATGCAATAATCGCTTTTGCAGTGGCTTCTCCAATGCCGGGCAGCGTCTCCAGCTGCGTCTGGTCCGCCGAATTGATATTAATAAGAGCGGCTGTCTGCGTGGATACCGACCCGTCGCCCGGTTGTTCTGATCCTGAACCCTTTCCCCATATCCCCTGGATCAGGCCGTTCCGGAGAAACTCGGATGCCGCGCTGTTTTCCCCGTCCAGAAAAGCCTGCATCTCCTCCTCTGTCGGGATATATACAGAAACTGCTTCCGTAAAATGAAATACGAGATTAATATACTGCGAGGCTGCTTCCGGAAGGAGACCGCCCGCGGTATCAATAACCTCATATAAATAGGTGCCGGAATCAATTTGATAGATCCCCGGATGCAGAACCGCACCGCAGAGATAGACCGGAATCTGTTGCGGTCCGGCCGATTCAGGAAGTGTTGGTGAGGGACTGACCGGTACAGCTGTTGTCACGGGAGTGACTGTAATATCCGTCTGAAACGTCGGGGCTTCGCTCGAATATGACTCATTGCTGTACACAACGGATGGTTTTGCGTAGTAATCCGCCCAAAGCTTTACGCCGCATGCGGCAAGGCCGATGCTGACGACAGCAAGAATGCGGAGTAGTTGGCTCTTTGATGTCATCATGTTCTATTCCCTGCACAATCGAAATGATGTTCAAATCATAACAGGGCATACAAACAAAGCGTTCGTATTTTTTCGACAACAGAAGGTAATAACAGACAATGGCTGACGAATGATCAGGTTTCTTCCGAAGTCTCTGTTTCGGAAGACCCAGTCGCGGACATCTCCGTTTCCTCAGTCTCGCCTTCCGGCCGCTTGGTCAGCCAAAGTTTTTCAAGACTGTAATGCGCTCTGTCTTCCGGATGAAAAATATGCACGATAATATCTTTATAATCCAGCAGAACCCATCTTCCGGTCGACAGACCTTCGATGTGGTCAGGATACATTTTCATCTCATTTTTTAGAACAAACTCGACTTCATCGGAAAGTGCTTTAATATGCGTCGAAGATGTTCCTGATGCTACAATAAAATAGTCGGCGAGAATCGTTTTCTCCGCAACCGGGATCAATTCAACGTCTACCGCTTTTTTATTGTTCAGAATTGTGACGATTTCCTGGGAAATAGATAATGTGTCCATTGTTTCCTCCTTGTGGGGCTCTGTAAGAGTAGATTCCATCTCTCTTTTTCTGTGGCTGATCAATGATGCAAGTGCTTTGGAAGAGTCAGGGTGAAAAGCCGTCTCTTTGCGGATGATGCTGTTCTTTACGGCCTGCAGACAGGCAATCGCTGCGGCGTTAAGATCTGTTTCCGCAAGAGCACGAAGATCGGTAAGATCTTCATAAATTCTCGCGGGTTCAAGTTTGTCGGCCAGATAGATGATTTTTCCGAGAACCGACATGTTCTCGCAGCCGGTTGTATGATAATGAATTGCGGACAAAATCGCTTCATCCGTTATTCCGTAATGTTCCGAAGCATAGATGACACCCGCGGGTGCATGCAGGAGTGCATTTTCCGGAATTTCCCCGTCATGCGTCTGTTTGGCCAAACGAAGCTGGGTTGAAATCGGGAGTTCTTTGGCGCAGTCGTGAAGCAGTCCGGCAATCGCAGCCGCATCCGGATCCGCACCATATTTCACTGCGTAGTGAATGCTCAGCAATGCAACATTGAGACTGTGCAGGAGTCTTTTCTCTGATAAATCCAAAAAAAGTGAGGTTCCGTATTCGAAGATCCGTTTGTGTGTTTCTGCCTTGAGATATTGCAAGGGATTATCCACAGGATACAGATCATTCTTCTTAATGAACTGGCGCACCGCTGGCAGATATTTCGAGAAATTTCCGGCTTTTCGAATTTCGTGCGATGAGACATCGACTCCCTCAATGGAGAAAAAGGAAATTTGAATATCGTACTTTTCTTCGAGATCACGAACCTTATGCAGTGTCTTTTGATGGAGAACACCCGGTCTTTCTGCCAGTAAAACACCGGCTTCTTTCAGGATGACTTCAGGATGATACCACGTTTCGATCTCAAAAAGGATATCCGTGCCGTAAATCACAAAAAGTTCGTCATCGGGACCGGCAAGCTCCTCTTCCCGGATGATACGGAGTGTGTCGACTGTATACGACATCTGCGGCCGTACCATTTCGATGGGAAGTACTTCGCAGTTGGGAATATTCTTAAGCGCAGCTTTTGTCATATAGTAACGATAGGGCGCAAGTGTCAGCAGATGCACATCCTTTTGGGGATGGAATCCGGATGGAATCACCCACAGACGGTCAATCAGCCCGCTTGCAAGAACTCCGGCAACCATCGATAAATGACCGGCGTGAAACGGGTCGAATGTGCCTCCAAAAATGCCGTATCTCAATCTTTTCCTCCCGGCAGAGTCCGTCCGATGTCTCTGCGGAAATGCATGTCCTTAAATGAAATTCTCGAAACACCAGCATATGCCGAATCAATAGCTTCTTCCATTGAAGGCGCGTCGGCATATACGCAGAGCACGCGGCCGCCGGAAGTAACAACTTTTTGGCCAACGATTTTCGTTCCTGCATGAAATACAATGCGTCCGGTATCCTGTATTCCGGTAATCTCATATCCGGTCTGGTATGCATCCGGATACCCGCCCGATGCCATAACAACGCAGCAGGATGCACCGGGTTTCCATGAGAGCTGAACCTGATCTAATGTCTGATTCATGCATGCGTCAATGATATCCATCAGGTCATTGTTCAGCCTCGGAAGAACAGCTTGCGCTTCCGGATCCCCGAAACGCGCATTGTATTCGATCACACGCGGGCCGGTCGCTGTCAGCATCAGTCCGAAATATATGACTCCGATAAAAGGCCGTCCTTCTGCGCTTAGGGCCTGAATGGTCGGAAGAAAAATAGCGTCAAACATATATTTCTCTTCTTGAGGCGAGAGATCGGCTCCCGGTGTAACGGCGCCCATGCCGCCTGTATTCTTTCCGAGGTCCCTGTCAAATGCCCGTTTATGATCCCTTGAAGAAATCATCGGAAGAACGGTGATGCCGTCGGAAAATGCAAGCACCGTAAGTTCCGGTCCTGACATGCATTCCTCTATGACGACTGTTTTTCCGGCATTCCCGAATTTCTGATCTTCCATCATGGAAATGACAGCATTTCCTGCCTCTTCTTTTGTAGCGGCAATGATGACTCCCTTACCGAGCGCAAGACCGTCCGCCTTGATAACGATGGGCATATCCTGCTTGTCCAAATAGTCCAGTGCCAACTGTTTATCCGAGAAAATCTCATAATTTGCCGTTGGTATCCCGTACTTTTTCATGAGGTTCTTGGAAAATGACTTTGATGCCTCAATAATAGCTGCGTTGGCGTGCGGTCCATACGCCCGAACGCCGGCTTTTTCGAGACGGTCGACGAGTCCGAGAGCCAAAGGGTCATCCGGTGCAACAAACACAAGGTCAAATTTTTCTTTGACTGCATAGTCGACCATTTCGTCCAATGCAATTGCCGAAATCGGAACACATGTCGCAATTTCAGCAATACCGCCGTTCCCCGGCGCGCAGAAGAGCTCCGTAACCCGCGGACTTTGTTTCAGTTTCCAGCAGATTGCATGTTCTCTGCCCCCGCCCCCAACGACAAGTACTTTCATATTCGATTCCCTCCGATGATGGAAAATTAATGACGGAAATGACGGGTACCTGTGAAAACCATCGGAATGCCGTACGTATTGCATGCATCAATGGACTCCTGGTCGCGCATGGAGCCTCCCGGCTGAACGATTGCTGCGATGCCGGCTTCATGAGCCGCATCCACACAGTCACTGAACGGGAAGAAAGCATCGGAACCGAGAACGGCGCCCTTCGTTTTGTCTCCTGCAAACCGGAAGGCAATCTCAGCTGATCCGATCCGGTTTGTCTGTCCGGGACCGATGCCCACGGTCTGCTTATTTTTAACGACGACAATGGCATTGGATTTTACATATTTTACGACTTTCATCGCAAACTTCATATCTTCCAGAAGACCCGGATCCGGCTCGTTTTTGGTAACCGTGCGGATATCTTTTTCATTATAGATATTTCTGTCGTGATCCTGTACCAGAAGTCCGCCGAGCACACGTTTGTAGTTTAATTCATTCTCAGGAATCGGTGCCGTAATGGCCGGCAGTTCAAGGACGCGAAGGTTCTTTTTTGCACAAAGAATTTCAAGAGCCTCCGGGGAATACGATGGAGCAATGATGACCTCAAGAAAAATCTTGCTCATTTCTTCGGCGGTTTTCGCATCGATTTCACGATTGGCTGCAACAATTCCTCCAAATATGGACACTTTGTCCGATTCAAATGCTTTTCCCCAGGCTTCGAAAATCGTATCGGCCGAACCGACGCCGCAAGGATTGGCGTGTTTCACGGCAACAACCGTAGGCTCGGAGAACTCCTTCAGACAGCAGATGGTCGCATCCGCATCCGCGATGTTATTGTAGGACAATTCTTTGCCGTTTTTTTGCACCGCTTCGGAAAGACTTCCAGCCACAGGGATCGCATTACGGAAGAATGTTGCTGACTGATGAGGATTCTCTCCGTATCGGAGTTCACTTACTTTGTCGAAGGTGATCGTATATAAGTCGGGAAGTTCTTTCTCCGGTGTCCGTGATTGAAAATACTGCGCGATCAGAGCATCATAAGCTGCCGTATGTTCGAAAACTTTTCTCGCAAGATTAAATCTTGTCTGGTAGCTTGTGTCACCTGTAGAAGAAATCTGGCGAAGAACAAGATCATAATCCGCCGGATCTGTAACAACAGTGACATCCCGATGGTTTTTCGCCGCTGCACGCAGCATCGAAGGACCGCCGATATCTATGTTCTCTACACACTCGTCAAATTCAACTTTCGGCTTCTGGATTGTTGATTTGAAAGGATACAGATTTACAACGATCAGATCAATCGTCTCAATGCCAAGATCCTCAATGCGCTTCATGTGTTCCGGATTGGATCGAATGGCAAGAATTCCTCCATGAATACGCGGATGAAGAGTCTTTACACGGCCATCCAGACACTCCGGGAAACCTGTCACTTCCGCGACTTCTTTACAGGGAATTCCTTCGGATGCGAGAAGCTTGGCAGTTCCTCCCGTTGTAAGAATCTCAATCCCCATTTCAACGAGTTTTCTGGAAAAGTCCGCGATTCCTGCTTTGTCTGAAACACTGATAATAGCTCTCTTAATCATAATCTTCCCTCTTTCGCGATCACGCCTGTAATATATGTGCCCGGTTGTTTTCTATGAGTACCCTTTGGTCTGCTATAAGCTGAATGGCTTCCGGCAGTATGACCTGCTCACATTGCAGCATGATTCTCTGCTGGAGGCTTTGCGGTGTATCGTCTTCCCTGACTTCTATGGATCTTTGAAGAAGAATCGGACCTTCATCGTATTTTTCATTCACGAAATGGATCGTTGCACCTGAAATCCGGACGCCCTTCATCAGTGCGGCTTCATGCGGTTTGATCCCGTACATGCCATGACCGCAAAATGCCGGAATAAGAGAAGGATGCACATTAATAATTCTGTTTGAAAACGCCGTCAGGACCTTGGGACCCAGCAGTGACAAAAATCCCGCAAGGACAACAAGTTCAATTCCCTTGTCTGAAAGAGCCTCGAGCATTGCAGTATCATATGAATCAAAATCCGGATAGTCCTTTTTAGCTATAATCAGAGACGGAATCCCGTGCTGTTTGGCACGTTCCAGAGCATAAGCATTGTGTGATGAAGATATGACACTTGAAATCGTGACGTTATGAAGCGTCTGACTCTCGATCTGATCGATGATCGCTTGAAGATTTGTTCCACCACCCGAAACAAGTACGGCTATATTCATGTACAGCTTTTGTCTCCTTACCAGTGAATACGGTGTATTTGATCTTTATGCTTCGCGGGAACACCTGCAGGAAATTCGCCGTCAAAACAGGAAGCACAGTGTCCGCAATGGATTCCGGCAGTAGAGGATTTGAGACCCTGGAGACTCACATAAGATAACGAATCAGCACCGATCATCTGACGAACTTCTTCAACCGATAAAAATCCTGCAGTAAGTTCCTTTTGATCCGGTGTATTGATGCCATAAAAACATGGATACCTTACCGGCGGGGAAGCAACTCGCATATGGACTTCTTTCGCTCCGGCATCTCTCAGCAGAGAAATATTATGTTTGGTAGTGGTACCGCGTATGATGGAATCGTCTACCATCAGAATGCGCTTTCCTTCCACAGCGGGTTTCAGAACGGAGAACTTCATTTTGACCGACATTTCGCGCTGCAGCTGTGTCGGCTGAATAAATGTCCGGGCAACATACCGGTTCTTAAGAAGAGCCGACCCATACGGCAGGCCGCTTTCCATTGCATATCCCATTGCGGCAGCGAGACCCGAATCGGGTGCGCCTACGACCAAATCGCAATCACAGGGAGCCTCTTTCGCAAGAATGCGGCCTGTATTGATACGGGATTCATTCACGCTCGCGCCTTCAAGAAAACTATCCGGACGGGCAAAATAGACAAATTCAAAAATACATATGCGGCCCTGTTTCCGGGCAGTTTCTTCAGGCACAAAAAACCGTGATGAAACGCCTTCAGCCGAAATTGTAATAACTTCGCCTGGCAGGATATCGCGAATCAATACAGCACCGACAGCATCGAGAGCGCAGCTTTCAGATGCAAGCACATACGATGTTCCCAATTGTCCGAGAACAAGAGGGCGGATGCCCAACGGATCCCGGACTCCGACCAGCTTGTTGTTTGTGAGGATTACGATAGAATATGCACCGGTGATTTCCGCCATCATCTGTAAAATCGCATCTTCAATACATTCGGTGGTAATCCTGTTTCTGGCCAGCAGGGAAAGCAGCACCTCAAAATCCGCAGATGTCTGAAAAATCGCACCCGCCTGTTTCAAGTGATTGCGAATTTCTTCCGCATTCGTTATCGCTCCGTTATGAGAAATGGCGAGTTGCCCGGATTTAGACTTGATCTGCATGGGCTGTACTGAATCATACCCTGCTTCGTCCGAGGAAGGGTATCGTACATGGGCAACGGCGGCATGTCCGCGCATCGTCTGCAGAGTCATGTCATCGAAAACTTCTACAACCAGACCCTGTTCCTTATGGCAAAGAATCCGTCCGTTCTGATTTACTGCAATACCCGCTGATTCCTGTCCTCTATGCTGAAGCGCAAATAAACCAAAGTAGGATATTCTTGCCGCATCCGAAAGAATTCCGGCTGTGTCAAAAACACCGAAGACACCACATTCCTCTACCCATTCCCTTTTACTCATTTTTGTATTTCACTCCCCGATAGATACAAGTTTCTCCGCAAGACATTCATTTCTTTTTTCGACCGATGCCTCAAGTTCCTTCTTATATGTTTCAAGAACCTGTGCCAATGACTCATTCTGAAGAGCCAGAATCTGCGCAGCTAAAATAGCGGCATTGGCTGCCCCGTCAATCGCGACCGTTGCAACCGGTATACCTGTCGGCATTTGAACAATCGCATACAAAGCGTCAACACCGTTAAGCGCTCCGCCTTTACACGGGACACCGATGACCGGAAGAATTGTATAAGCAGCTAAAACACCCGGCAAATGAGCGGCAAGTCCCGCAGCCGCAATGATCACACCAAAACCTGACGCTTTCGCAGTGGAAGCCAGTTGAGCTGCCTGATAAGGAGAACGGTGAGCCGAACATATTCGGGCTTCAAATGGGATTTCGAATTTCTGCAGGATCTTGAAACAACTCTCCATTACCGGAAAGTCAGAATCACTCCCCATCACGACCAGCACCTTGAAATCAGCCAATTTGTTCACCGCCTTCTTTGAAAACATGCACAGCCGGATTTATAAGTCTATGCTATAAGAATAGTAACAATGTCTTACTCATTCGTCAATCACAGTGATGCGTTAATAACCGCTCCGGAGTTATGCCAACGTCAGATATTTCAGTCAAATCCCGCATACGTTTCAAGATCCTCTGACCAATTCAGTTTGTCAAAAACCCTCAGATAAGCATCCGAACCCTGTTCATAGGGTACCGGACAGTAATCGTTATTCGGGAACGACGAAGTCATTGAAAAAGGAATCACATGCAAAGTGTTTCCGATGACCTTGTCTGTTGCTATTGAAAGCGAAAAAGTGCATTGAACGATAGCGGTATCCGGATCCGTAAGATTCGGCTGACCGCCAAAGGTGAAATTGGATAAACTATATAAAATGTATTTCCCGTTATAGAGTTCGATCGGTTGAAGACGATGAGGATGATGTCCGACATAAATGTCCGCACCGTGGTCAATAATCGCATGAGCCATCTCAACCGCCTGCGGTTCCGGTTCATACATTTTTTCCACCCCAGTATGGACTGAAATAATAACAATTTCACAGCCCTGACTCCGCAGTGAGTCAATCGCATCATAGATAGGCTGCAAGTCGTACGGGAACAGAAAACCCGCCATACCGATTTTAACGCCGTTTACTTCATGTATGGCATATGTTGAATCCATACTCCAGGATATGCCGGCGGAATCCAGTGTATCTTTTGTATCTTTCAGACCTTTATCTGCATAATCATATGAATGATTGTTTGCAAGGTTTACCGCCTCTATGCTGCCCAGCGTAAGAATTTTTACAAAATCTTCAGGTCCCTTGAACGCAAACTCCTTATCTCTGGCTTTGTCTGAACTGGTAAGTGTTCCCTCTAAATTCACAAGTGACAGGTCGTCCCTGCTCAAAATATCAACTGCGTTTTTAAACGGATAGGCATAATCCGTTCCGATAATACTCGAATAACTATTGCTGTTGTTTTGTGTTCCGACATTTTGACCCAATGTACAGTCACCTGCAAAACTCACTACAATCTGTTTCACCAGAGGGGTAGGAGTCGGCTCAGGTGTCGGAGTCGGGGTTATTGTCGGCACAGGTGTCGGAGTTGCTGACGGACTTTCAAAAACAGATGCATCGGTGTAATATTTCGAGTCCGGCCGATCCGGTATGCTTTGTTTGGAAGTTGAAGCAGAGAGAGAACAGCCGGACACGGCCAGCAGAAAAATCAAAATGCAGGTGATTCGTGAAAATCTTGACATGTATGTCAGGTCCTCAGCTTTCTGTATAAGGTATTCCAAGAAGCTTGCTTCTAACATATAATCCTGAGGTTGTAATGAATTTATCCGGCCAATGAGCAGCATTTTTTTCAAGCGGTGTTAGAATGCTCGATGCCATTTTAAGCGCATTCGTTTTTTCTGCGATAGAACTGCCAATGGACCAGTTACACCAGCTTATCATGTGTGTATCCAAATAGTTCAGCCAGGTATCGGTCTCATTCAAATATAATGCACCGCCACCGGTATTGTCCGTTGCGCCCCATTCTGAAACAAATATAGCGACGCCCAATGCCATGGCGGCATCCATTTTGTCGCGCAGTTCCTGCCCGTGAGATCCGGAATAGAAGTGAACCGCATACATAAGATTTGTTCCGGCAACCGGATCGGCAGCGGCTACATCCACCTCTTTGCTCCAGTCAGGACTGCCAATAATAATAATATTATCCGGATCATTCGCGCGAATCGCTGCGACGACCTGCTCGGCATAGGGTTTTACGTCCCCGGCCCATGTAATCGCCTGATCCGGGTTTCCGGTATGACCGCTGTTCGGTTCATTGCAAATTTCGTAAAGCACATTGGGTGTTGATCCGTATTTTTCGGAAATTTTCGTGAAAAGATCCAGCGACTCGGGCAAATACGTCATTGGATTTCCATCCGACAGGATATGCCAGTCAACAATTACATAAACACCCTGCGCTATACACGTATCAATCCCGTCACACAGAACTTTATAATATTGATCCGGGTAAGCTATATAGCATTCAGATTCGGTATAAAGCGGAAGTCGGATCACCGAACATCCCCAATCTTCGGCAAGCGTCTGAAAACTAGCCGGTGTGATAAAATTGCCGACAAAATTTAAACCATGGAGACTCATTCCCTTGAGTTGCACCGGAGTTCCTGTTGCATCACATAAATTCGTGCCGATTACCTGAAGCTGTCCATATGTGTCAACAACTCTGGCTGTAACCACCGGAACACTCGTCGGCCCGGGTCCGATGTCCACAGCGGTTGTTTCTGCGGGTACTGTTGCTGCAACGGTTGTATCCGTCGCTGAAACAGACTGTGAAGCGGAAGTTGTTGATTGATTCTTGTCATTTTTCGAACTTGAACAGGAAGCCAGGAGCGGAAGAATCAGAACGATTGAAAGAAGAGTAACGACACATTTTCTCCACATTGTTGAACCCTCACTT
>JADGQQ010000008.1 GCA_017881645.1 Clostridia bacterium | reverse complement strand
ATTCAACTCCTTACAAATTCCGGATATCGTCGCGATTTGTAAATGCGCGGATTTCTTCGAGCTTCGCCATTGCTTTGCCCGAATCCAGTGTCTCCTGCGCCAAAACAACCGCTTCAGCCAGTGAAGCCGCCTGCTGTCCGACATAGAGAGTTGCGGCGGCATTCAGGACGACAATATCGCGGTGCGCGCCTTTTTGCCCGTTGAAAATATCCAGAGAAATCTGTACGTTCTCTGCCGGCGTACCGCCCTGCAGATCCTGCAGAGTATAGACGGGGAGGCCGAACTGCTCAGGAACGATCGTATATTCTTCGATGCGGTCGGGAAAGACCTCGAGAACATAGGTAAGGCCCGTGTTGGTGATTTCATCGGATCCGTCGGAACCGTGAACGACCAGAGAATGCTTCTCGCCGAGATTCTGCAGCGTCTTTGCAATAAAGGGCATGATTTCCAGACTATAGACACCCAGTACCTGTGCATTGGCTGCGGCCGGGTTGGAGAGAGGTCCGAGAATGTTGAAAATATTGCGGACGGCGAGCTGTTTGCGGACGGGACCGGCAAAACGCATGGCCGGATGGAAGGTCGGTGCGAACATAAAGCCAAAGCCGATTTCTTCGATGCAGCGCTCAACGGCTGCCGGTGAAAGGGCTATGTTAATTCCGATGGATTCATAAAAGTCAGCGCTTCCGGAGCGGCTCGAAACGGAGCGGTTGCCGTGCTTGGCAACGCAGGCGCCGCCTGCAGCCGCAACAATGGCTGCGGTGGAGGATATGTTGAACGTATTGGTGCCGTCTCCGCCTGTTCCGACAGGATCGACACAGAAGGGAACCTTCGGATGGATACGGTTGGCTTTTTCAGCAAGTGCGCGTGCACCGCCGGTGATTTCGTCAACGGTTTCGCCTTTAACGCGCAGTCCGATCAGGAGGCCTGCGATCTGCGCATCGGTTGCTTTGCCGGACATAATCTGGTCGATAGCGTCATAGGCTTCCTGCTGCGTGAGGTTTTTACCTTCGATAATGGTTTTGATTGCGTGTGAGATCTGCATGTTGATTGCCCGCCTTTCTTCGATTCATCGTTTGCATTCGATTCATCGGCAGAGATACAAAAAAACCCTTGTCTCTGCCAAATAAATTGCAGGGACAAGAGCCTTATAACTCCTGCGGTACCACCTTGCGTTAGTCACAAAGAATGCGACTCACTCATCTTATCGTACTGTCATACGACTCTGCCGGATAACGGGCCAGATCCCCGTCAGCGCCTACTCGATTTCTCTTTCGGGCTGCCCTCGTAAGTCCATTCACTATGTCCCGCCATACTGCAATCCCACCATCTGCAGATCTCTGTGATCTTGGAAACATACCTACTACTCTTACTCAACAGTTTGTGTTGTTGAATTAGTGCTATTGTAAACGCGAAAAAAGGTCTTGTCAACAGGTGTAATATCTTACATATCATGTATGAAACGGGTAAAAATGATATAGAATGGAAAAAACGGATATTCTTTCCACAAAAGATTGCTTTATCAATAGAAAAGGGGAGGATCATTCAATGACTGTTACACCTCCGCTCGTACAGAGCTATGCGTAAGAATTCAACTGCTGAAAAACGGGTGCTTCATATCCCCAATCTCTTTGTAAGGTTAGGTCTGGCAGGATTTGCGCTGATCGGGCTCGGATTTTTTCTTGCGCCCCTTACAATAGGCATTTTGAATATAGGGAACGCATTCGGGATTTTTTGCTGCGCACTTCTGGTTGTTTTTTTGGGATGCAACCGGTTTTTTTCACGTCTGCTGGGGAAAATATCTATGTCGCGCGCGGGCCGCTGGATTCTGCGCGGATTCGCTGTGCTGGTGATTGCCGGCGTTCTTCTCGTTGCTTTCCTTTCTATTCTCATGATACGCGCGTCCGCATCTCCTATGAGCCAGCCGGAGACCGTCATTGTGCTCGGGTGCAAGGTGAACGGCAGCACGCCGAGTCTGATGCTGGTAAGACGGTTGGATGTTGCATATGACTACCTCGTTCGGCATGAAAAGGCGGTCGTCATCGTTACCGGCGGACAGGGCCCGGATGAAAATATCAGCGAAGCGGATGCGGAGCGGAGCTATCTTTTGCAGAAAGGGATTTCCGGGGATCGGATTTATTTGGAAGACCAATCCACTTCAACAATTGAAAACCTGCGGAACGCGCAGGCCATCATGCATACAAACAGCTGGGGCGATACGGCGCTCATCGCTACGGACGGATTTCATGAGTACCGTGCACAGATGATTGCCGACAGTCTTGGACTCAAGGCGCAGGGACTCTCATCGGCAACGCCGGGCTGGCTGCTGCCGACCTATTGGGTTCGCGAATGGTTTGGCATTGTTCATGAGTTTTATGCTCCTGCGCAAAGAACCGTAATTGTTCCGACGACCGGAGATTCTTCGGATTCCGCAGCGGATACAACCCTTTTGCCATCTGCGGATTTGACGAACGGAACAACAAATCCGGCCGTGACACAGACTGCAGATTCGCCGACAACAACTGCGCCGACAACAGCTGCACCGACGCCTGTACCGACGATTTCTGCAGCCGATATTTCGGCGATGGATGCCGAAACGACGGTGGATGTTTCACAACTGGATGAGGATACAATTCAGGCGTGTTTCTATTCGGAAGAGATACCGGATACGGTTTTTGCCCGGATCAACGGTAAATCATTTAAAGAGGACGGCCAGATTCTCCGCTCGGATCTGCGGTATGTGCGAGTATTGCACTGGGGACCGGACGGCGCGGTTCATATCGGCGAACTCATTGTGAACCAAAAAATTGCGGATGACATTGTCGATATTTTCCGCAGCCTGTACGATGCCGATTATGTGATCGGGAAAATGGTTCTGATTGATACATACATTGCGTCCGACAATTCAACTTTCGAGGAGAATAATACAGCGGATGATGTTTCGATGGCGGATAACAATACGTCTTCTTTCAACTATCGTGTTGTGGCGGGTTCAACATCGCTGTCAAACCACGCCCGTGGACTCGCCATTGATGTGAATCCATTCTACAATCCCTGGGTGCATACGCTCAACGGCGTCGAGATGGTGGAACCTGAATCGGGCGCGCAGTATGCGGACCGTTCGCTGGATTGTCCTTACTATATAAACCACGAGGATTTGTGTTATCAGCTGTTCATCGGACATGGATTTACATGGGGGGGCGACTGGAACACATCCAAGGATTACCAGCACTTCCAGAAGACGTCCTGAGGTATTTTTGATGATGAGAAAAGGATTGGAACGGTTGTTGACAGATGAGAAAAGGTTTCGTATAATACAGAAAGACTTTACCGCTTTACTTAGTTAAAGAGGTAAAGCGATTCGATCGAAAACATACAGGAGGTTTCACATGGGAGATTATCGATTTCACACACCGGACGGCGTAAGTGACCTGCTTCCGGATGACTGCCTGACCAAGCGCGGGCTGGAACACAGGCTGCGGGGCGTTTTTGCTTCAAACGGCTATCAGGAAATCGAGACGCCCGGCATTGAGTTCTATGATGTCTATGCCGGCGGCAGCTTCGTAGCGCAGGAAAATCTCTACAAGCTCTCCGATCAGGAAGGGCGCATTTTGTCTCTTCGATATGACGGAACGGTGCCGGTCGCACGACTTGCTGCGACACTTTTTAAAGATGTTGAACCGCCGATCCGCCTGTCCTACCTTGAAAATATGTACCGTTTCCGTGAGTCGGGCGGAGGACGCCAACGCGAATTCTCGCAGGCCGGAGTGGAACTGCTCGGAATTTCCTCGCCTCAGGCGGATGCCGAAGTCATCGCACTTGCGATTGCTTCCGCACTGGAAATCGGACTGACGGATCTTCAAATTTCGATCGGGCAGGCGGAATTTTTCCGCGGACTGATGGAGGAATGGGGCATTGCGGCAGAGGATGCTGCGGAGATTTCGCGGCACATCGACCAGAAGGATACCGTGGCGCTCGAAAAGGCGGCGGACCGTTTTGGTCTTTCGATCGAGGCAAAAGAAACACTTCTGATGATCCCGGCACTTTTCGGTGCATATGAGACGCTGGACGCTTTCGAAAAACGCGTAAAAAGTCCAAGAGCCATCGCAGCCCTTCAGAATGTGAGGGAGATTCTGGAAATTCTGGATGATTACGGCTATATGAAATATATGACGGTGGATCTCGGGATGCTTCGGAGTCTGGACTATTACACCGGGATGATTTTCAAAGGATTTACCTATGAAATCGGATTTCCTGTTATTTCCGGCGGGCGATACGATAAAGTCATTTCCGCTTTCGGACGCGATATGGCCGCTGTCGGATTTTCGCTCAGCGTGCACCTGTGTATGTCGGCACTTCGCCGTCAGGGGAAAGAATTCCTCCACACCCATGTCGACACGGTCATCGGTTACAGCCGCGAACCGGGCATGCGCAAGATGGCACTTTCTATGGCGGAATCTCTTCGAAACGAAGGCCTTATCGTACTCGTAGACTGCGAGGGGATGGACGAAGAAACGCTGAATCATTTTACAGAGAAAAAGAGCATCGAACAGATGGTATTTTTGAATAGCAGTTCATGTGACTGTGAAGAGGAAGAAACATGTCAGATATGATTACGATCGCTTTATCCAAAGGACGCCTGGCCGACCAGGCGCTCGATCTCCTGGAGGCTTCCGGATATGACTGCAGTGCAGCCCGTGAAAAGTCCAGACGGCTGATTCTCGAAGATGAGAAAGCCGGACTGCGCTTCATCATGGCAAAGCCGGCAGATGTTCCGACCTATGTCGAATACGGTGCTGCGGACATCGGTGTCGTTGGCAAAGACACACTGCTCGAAGAGGGCCGCCAACTGTACGAGGTCATCGATCTCGAGTTCGGAGCCTGTCAGATGTGCGTCTGCGGCCCGGTTTCCCTGAAGGGGAAGCTCGACCAGATTCCCAACAAACGGGTCGCATCCAAATACCCGAATATCACACGGTCCTATTTTGAAGGAACCAAACGTGAGAGCGTCGAAATTATCAAGCTGAACGGATCTGTCGAGCTCGCTCCGCTGATCGGCCTCGCTGAAGTGATCGTCGATATCGTCGAATCCGGACGCACACTGCGCGAAAACGGACTGGATGTCCTCGAAGTGATCGCGGATATTTCCGCACGCGTCATCGTCAATCGAGTCTCGATGAAGATGAAAGCACAGAGCATTCTTCCGATGCTGGACGCCCTCCGCGCCCAGCTTGCGAAGCAGAAGGAACAGAAATGCAGAGAGGAAGCGGCATCCACATGAAATGCAGAAGAATTGATGCGAAAATCGAAGCCCACGCCCGAATCTGCGAAGAACTCGGGATGCGCGGAAAAATGGAACTCGGCCCGGTTATGGAGACTGTAAACGCCATTCTCTCCGACGTCCGCGAAAACAAGGACGAGGCGGTCCGGAAATACACGCTCCGATTTGACCGCGCGGATCTCGCTCCGTCTGATTTCCGTGTCACCGGCAAAGAAATCCTCGATGCCGTTTCGCAGACGGATCCCGCACTTCTTGCAGTTCTTCGAAAATCCGCTGCAAACATCCGGGCCTTTCATGAGCAGCAGCTTGCGTCCGGTTTCTCCATGGATGTCGGACAGGGCTCGCAGATCGGCATGATCGTGCGCCCGCTCTCCGTCGCAGGCATCTACGTGCCCGGAGGCACCGCTCCGCTGCCCTCAACGGTCCTTATGAACGTTATCCCTGCCAAGACCGCCGGGGTGCCCCGCGTCGTGCTCTGCACGCCGCCCCGCGCCGACGGTTCGATTGCCCCGGTGATCCTCGCCGCCGCGCAGATCGCCGGCGCCGATGAGATCTATAAAGTCGGCGGCGCGCAGGCCATCGCCGCGATGGCCTACGGCACGCCATCGATTCCGCGTGTCGACAAGATCTGCGGACCCGGGAACATTTACGTCAACACAGCAAAGCGGCTCGTTTTCGGGCAGGTCGATATTGATATGTTTGCCGGCCCCAGCGAGATTCTGATCATCGCCGATGACACGGCCAACCCGGAATATGTCGCAGCGGACATGCTTTCACAGGCCGAACATGACAAGCTGGCATCGGCGATTTTGCTGACGACCAGTGCTGTGATGGCCGATGCAGTCGCAGAAGCGATTGACCGGCGCTCGGAGCTTCTTGACCGGCGCGACATTCTGGAGAGATCCCTTGCCGATTACTGCGCGATCCTCACTGTTCCGGATCTGGATTCGGCCCTGACTTTTGCCAACGAACTCGCGCCGGAGCATCTCGAATTATGTATCCGGGATGCGGAGAAGTATGTACCGGCCATCCAAAATGCAGGCGCGATTTTCCTCGGAAACTATACGCCGGAACCGCTTGGCGACTATTTTGCCGGCCCGAACCACACATTGCCTACATCCGGAACCGCACGGTTTTTCTCCCCGCTGAACACGGGAGATTTTGTAAAAAAGATGAGCGTACTACGCTACAGCGAAGCATCCCTGCGGGAGTGTTATCTGGATGTGGCACGTTTTGCAGAGGCGGAGGGACTGACCGGCCATGCGGCCGCAGTCCGGGTACGCTTTGAGAAGGAGATCGAATCATGAGCCGTTTCTGGAATAAAAAAACCGGATCGCTGACGCCCTATGTGGCAGGTGAACAGCCGCTCCCGGGACAAAAAGTCATCAAACTCAACACCAATGAGAATCCGTATCCGCCGTCGCCTGCGATTGCGGAATTTCTGAAGACGTTTGATCCGGCTCTGCTCCGGCTCTATCCGGAGCCATCGAGCCGGAAGCTTCGCGAGGCGCTCGCCGAATTTTACGGCGTCCGTCCGGAGCAGGTTTTCTGCGGCAATGGATCCGATGAAGTGCTGGCGTTTAGTTTTCAGGCGTTTTTCGAGACGGAAGACGGCGCAAACCCACTGTTCATTCCGGATGTTTCCTACAGCTTCTATCCGGTCTATGCGCAGCTTTTCGGGATTCCGACAGAGAAGATTCCGCTGAATGAAGATTTCACGATTCCTGTTGATGCATTCTGCCGTCCCTCGGGAGGGGTGGCCATTGCGACTCCGAACGCACCGACGACACTTGCGATGACGCAGTCCGACATCCGGAAGATTCTGGAGAGTCAGCCGGACCGGCTCGTCCTCATCGATCAGGCCTATGCGGCTTTCGGTGAGGAATTCTGTACCGGCCTTCTTGAGGAACACCCGAATCTACTCATCATCGGCACGCTGTCCAAATCGCACTCTCTGGCCGGTCTTCGTGTCGGTTTTGCGATTGCGTCGGAAGAGATTATCGAAGGATTGAAGCGCGTGCGCGATTCCTTTAACTCCTATCCGGTGGACACACTGGCGCTTGAGCTTGCGACCCTTGCGGTCCGGGACCGGTCCTGGTATGAAGAGAACAGACGCCGTATTCTGAAGACGCGTGCTGAGTCGGCCGCCGAGCTTTCTGCCATGGGATGGGACGTACTGGACACAAGCGCGAATTTTCTCTTCGCAAAACCCGCCGGAATCAGTGCCGGAGAACTCTACAAAAAATTGCGCGCGGCAGGTATACTGGTAAGATACTTTGACAAGCCGCGCATCCGCGAATATCTGCGGATTTCAGTCGGAACAGGCGAAGAAATGAACGCTCTTCTGTCAGCAATAGAGAACATTCTAAAGCGAAGAAACGAGGATTCCATATGAAAAAGGGAGGCAGCACGGTCATGAGAAATGCACAATTGTCACGCACGACCAATGAGACCACCGTTCGTGTCCACTTGGATCTCGACGGGTTCGGAACCAGTGAAATTGATACCGGCATCGGGTTTTTGGATCACATGATGGAGCTTCTGGCACGTCATGGCGGTTTGGATCTGACTGTGGCTGCACAGGGCGACCTTCGCGTTGACGGTCACCACACCGCTGAGGACATCGGCATCGTGATCGGAAAGACACTTTCCAGCGCGCTCGGCGAAAAGCGGGGGATCAACCGCTACGGCAACGCAGTCATACCGATGGACGAGACACTCGCGACCTGTGCGCTGGATCTGTCCGGACGGCCTTACCTTGTATTTTCAGCAACGTATTCCAGCGACCGTGTAGGGGATCTTGATACGGAACTGATTGAAGAGTTTTTTCGTGCGGTTGCTTTCAACGCAGGCATCACGCTGCACCTGCGCTGCGAGTACGGAGCCAACGATCACCACAAAATCGAGGCGATGTTCAAGGCTTTTGCCCGTGCGCTCCGCATGGCGGTCGCCATAGACCCGGATTTTTCCGATCAGATTCCATCCACGAAGGGCGTTTTGACCTGATTCCCGAAGCCGCTTGCAGGCTGACATCCCGAAAACGAAGTCGTATTGTGACGCATTTTTTTGCGTCTTAAGAAAGAAATATAACAGGAGGCAAGATTATGAGTTTGCAAAAAGATACAGAATACATTCCTCTACCTCTTTTTATTCGCGGAAAAGTACGGAACGTCTATGACCTGGGAGATTCTCTCCTGATGGTAGTTACGGATCGCATATCCGCATTTGACGTCGTTTTCGACGAACTGATTCCAGACAAAGGCAAGGTGCTCAACAGCATTTCGGCCTTCTGGTTCGACCATACGAAAGATGTCATCCCGAACCATGTGATCTCGACGAATCCGGCGGACTATCCGATGGGACTTTCCGCTTATGCGGATGAACTCAGGGGACGGTCCATGTGGGTGAAAAAAGTTGAAATGCTTCCTGCAGAGTGCATCGTCCGCGGCTATCTGGAAGGATCCGCACTCAAAGAGTACAAAGCATCCGGCACAATCGGCGGCGTTCGTATGCCGGAGGGCATGAAACAGGCCGATAAGCTCCCTTCACCCATGTTCACACCGTCGACCAAGGCGGATGAAGGGCATGATATCAACATCACATTTGCACAGCTCACCGATTTGATCGGCAAAAAAGACGCGGAGCAACTGGCAGATGCCAGTCTGTCGCTTTATGACAAAGCTGCCGCACATGCACTTTCGAAAGGTCTCATTCTTGCGGATACGAAGTTCGAATTCGGAAAAATTGACGGGAAACTCGTCATCGCGGATGAGATGTTTACGCCCGATTCCTCACGGTTCTGGGATCTTGCCGATTACGAACCGGGACGCGCACAGAAAAGCTTCGACAAACAGTACCTTCGTGAATGGCTCGAGACACTTGACTGGGATAAGACCTATCCTGCCCCGCATCTGCCGGAGGATGTCATCGCCCGAACGGCGGCCAAATATCGCGAGGCATACAGTCTCCTGACAGGAAAGGAACTCGAATGATTGCAGTCATAGATTACGGGATGGGCAATCTGGGCTCCGTCCAGAAAGCGTTGACCTACCTTGGATACGATTCGGTGATCACGGATTCGCCCGCAAAGGCGCTGTCTGCATCCGGACTGATTCTTCCGGGCGTCGGAGCGGTGTCCTATGCCATGCAGGCTCTGCGCGACAAGGGAATGGACCGTGTCGTTTTCGAATATGTAGAATCCGGCCGCCCGTTTCTCGGTATTTGCCTCGGCATGCAGATGCTTTTTGATTCTTCCGAAGAAGGAGACGGGACGGCCAAAGGGCTCGGACTCCTCCCGGGACGCGTTCTCCGTTTCCGGCCGGAAACCGGACTCAAAATCCCGCAGATCGGATGGAACAATCTGACAAACGTGTCGCACCCGGCGCTTCGCAAGGATGACTACGTCTACTTTGTACATTCTTATTATTGTGCGCCGGACCGCATTGAAGATGTTGCGGCAACCACGACATACGGCATCGAATATGCATCCGCGGTTGCGCGTGACAATATTCTGGCTACGCAGTTTCACCCGGAAAAGAGCGGCGAAGTGGGTCTTGCGATCCTGAACCGCTGGGCCAGGAGGACAAGATGATTATTTATCCAGCTGTCGACCTGCTCGACGGCCAGTGTGTTCGATTAAAACAGGGAAAATATGATCAGGTCACCGTATATTCCGACGATCCGCTTGCGATGGCGGAATCGTTCGCAGCGGCAGGCTCCGCATGGATTCACATGGTTGATCTCAACGCCGCGAAAACCGGCATTCCTGCCAATCAGGAACTGATTGCCCTCGTAGTAAAAAAGACCGGCCTTCTTGTGCAGACCGGCGGAGGGATCCGAAATCTTGACACGCTGTGCCGGCTCATTGAAGATATCGGCGTCGCCCGGTGCGTCATCGGCACGTCGGCCATCCGCGACCGTGCTTTTACCGAAAAAGCACTCGCCCGGTACGGATCGCAAATCGCCATCGGACTCGATGCGCATGACGGCGAGATCGCAGTAGACGGCTGGACATCCGGATCCGGTGTCAAAGTGATTGATTTCGCCCTTACCATGAAGAATATCGGAGCGCAGACGGTTATATATACGGACATCGCGCGCGACGGCATGCTGACCGGCCCGGCAACGGAATCGACCCGTGAACTTGTAAAGGCCACAGGCCTGTCCGTGATTGCTTCCGGCGGTATCGGATCGGAAGAAGATATCGCGGAAATCAAGACTTCGGGCTGTTCCGGCGTTATCGTCGGCAAAGCCATCTATGAAGGGAAAGTGAGGCTCTCGATATGCTTGCAAAACGCATAATCCCCTGCCTGGACGTAAAAGACGGCCGCGTAGTGAAAGGCGTCAATTTTCTTTCGCTCCGCGATGCCGGAGATCCGGTTGAAATAGCGAAAGGATACAATCTGTCCGGAGCGGACGAGCTTGTTTTTCTTGACATCACAGCGACGCTGGAAGCGAGAAACACAGTCATCGACATGGTCCGGCATGTCGCAGAGCAGGTGTTTATTCCGTTTACCGTCGGCGGAGGCATCCGCACGGTGGAAGACATCCGCGAAATACTGAACGCAGGCGCAGACAAGATATCCCTGAATTCGGCTGCAGTCGCAAATCCCGGGCTTGTCACCGAAGCGTCCGTCCGTTTTGGATCCCAGTGCATCGTGGTTGCGATTGACGTGAAGAAGCGCCCGGAGGGAGAGGTAAATCCCGCTTTCCCGAGCGGCTATGAAGTTTTCGTTGCGGGCGGAACCCAATCGACCGGACTCGATGCTGTCGCATGGGCCGTGAAAGTCGAGTCCCTCGGCGCAGGTGAAATTCTGCTTACCAGCATGGACAAGGACGGAACCAAATCCGGCTACGACAATACGATTACCCGCATGATTGCGGATGCCGTTCCGATTCCCGTCATCGCATCAGGCGGCGCCGGCACGATGGAAGATTTTTACGACGGCATCACGGCCGGCGGAGCGGATGCGGTACTTGCCGCGAGTCTTTTTCATTTCGGCGAGATCAGCATCATGGATCTGAAGAAATATCTGGACGAAAAAGGCATTCCGGTCCGCAGGATCAGCCCGTCGCTTTTTCGCTGGCAGCGCATGAAAAAGGACGCGCTCGGACTGGTTCCGGCTATCGTTGTCGAAAACAGCACGAAGGACGTTCTGATGCTTGCCTATATGGACTTCGAGGCGTTCGAAAAGACTATCGATACAGGCATTATGCATTATCACTCCAGAAGCCGTGAGGAACTCTGGAAAAAAGGCGCGACTTCCGGACATTTTCAGCATGTCCGTTCCGCGAGAATTGACTGCGACCGTGATACTCTGCTATTCTTTGTGGACCAGGACGGAGCAGCCTGCCACACCGGAGAGCACAGTTGCTTTTTCACCGACCTGCAGGACATGTAGTTTTGCATAACAGAAGAACAGGAGAATATACATGACGGACAACTCTGAGACCATCATTCAGGAATTATACGATCTTATTTTAAGCAGACGCGAGAATCCTGTGGAAGGATCCTACACAAATTACCTTTTTACCAAGGGAAATGATAAGATCTGTAAGAAGGCAGGCGAAGAAGCGATTGAAGTGATCATCGCAGCAACGCACGGAAGCAAGCAGGATACCATTTATGAACTGGCGGACCTGCATTATCACCTGCTTGTGCTTATGGCGGCGAATGGAATCACGCCCGACGAAGTATACAAAGAACTCAAAAATCGACGCTGAGGAGCAAGTTTTCAAGGCGTTCCGAACGGGATACGGGAAATCATGATCACAAACCTCTTTTTTACGGAAAATACTGCCAATTCGTTTGACAGTGGGGGGTGTCTGTGGTAGAATTTCGTTTGCTATCGCCGTTCAGGTCTTTTTTTATGCGCAAATGGACATCTACGGGATGTCGAATATGGAGGTGTTCATCATGGCTAGCAAAGCAGGTGCACGAGACAAGCTGACTTTGGCTTGTGAAGGGTGCAAACAGAGAAATTACCAGACATACAAGAATAAGAAAAATGATCCGGACCGACTGGAACTGAAGAAGTATTGCCGGTTTTGCCAAAAGCATACAAATCACAAAGAGACCAAATAAGTCGTTTGTGTTTTGTGTCAGATAATGCAGTGAGGGGATTATAACTTATGTCAGAGAACAAGAAAAAGCAGAACATCGTCCTGCGTATCGCCAAGAGCATCGCACATCGTTTTGTCGAAGTTCGTCAGGAAATGAAGCGAGTAATCTGGACGTCCAAGGAAAAACTTGTGCAGGTCACAGTCATTGTCCTTGTGGTTATTCTGGCTGCCGCAATTATTCTCTCATTAGCTGGTCAGGGCTCGAAGTATCTTCTGCAGAAGACTGGTTTCTATAATCAGGCGACTGCAACCACCACAGTTGCAACAACCGCTGCAACACCCGCTGCAACGACAACTGCCGCCGAAACGACAGCCGCTGCTGCGACGACTACAGCTGCTTGAAACAACAAGGCACGCACACAAGAGGAGCGCTAACGAATGACGGATGAACTTCACTCCAAGGATGCGAAATGGTATGTAATCCATACGTATTCCGGTTATGAAAACAAGGTAAAGACGACGCTGGAAACCGTTATTGAGAATCGCGGTCTTCATGAAATGATTCAGGAAGTCTCTGTACCTATGGAGGAACAGATCGAGGTCAAGGACGGCAAGAAAAAAGTCGCCATGAAGAAGATCTATCCGGGCTATGTTCTTGTAAAGATGGTGTACACGGAAGAAATCTGGTACATCGTCCGAAATACAAGAGGCGTAACAGGATTTGTCGGACCCAGCTCCAACCGCCCGATACCCCTTTCGGAAGAAGAACTCATGATGATGGGTCTCGAATCCAATTGGGAGCCAACCGTCGACTATGTTGTCGGCGATTCCGTCAAGCTTATTTCCGGCCCTTTTGCAGATTGCATCGGAGTCGTGGAAGCGATGAACTTAGAGAAGCATTCTGTTCGCGTAAGAATTTCCATGTTTGGACGCGAAACGCCGATCGAGCTCGATTTCGCACAGGTAATCCGCACCTGATTCAAAACGGATAGAAATGAACCCGCTTATCCCGCCGGATTCCGGCGCGAAAATAGGACAGTAAGGATAAGATACTGTCTAGTAAATTTGGGAGGTGGCCGCATATGGCAAAGAAAGTCACAGGGTATGTAAAATTACAGATACCCGCAGGCAAAGCAACGCCAGCACCGCCGGTAGGACCAGCCCTTGGACAGCACGGTGTCAACATCGCGCAGTTTGTCAAGGAATTCAATGAGAGAACAGCAAAAGAAGTCGGAATGATCATTCCGGTAATTATCACCATTTTTGCTGACAGAACGTATTCTTTCATTACGAAGACTCCTCCGGTACCGGTACTGCTGAAGAAAGCATGCAACATCGAGAGTGGTTCAGGCAAGCCGAACAAGGATAAGGTAGCGAAGATACCTTTTTCCGAGTGCAGGAAGATCGCACAGATCAAGATTGTCGACACCAACGCATCCGATATTGAGTCATGCGCCCGCATGGTAGCTGGAACCGCACGTAGCATGGGCATCGTAGTTATCGATGACTAAGTCTGAAGGAGTGTAGAGAAATGAAGAGAGGCAAGAGATATCAAGAGCTTTCAAAGCTTGTAGACAGATCCGTCTCCTATGATCCTGCAGACGCTGTCAAACTCGTGCAGGAGACAGGTAAGGCAAAATTCGATGAAATGGTTGAGCTTCACGTCCGTCTCGGTGTTGACTCGCGTCATGCCGACCAGCAGGTTCGCGGTGCCGTCGTTCTTCCCCATGGTACAGGCCGCACAAAGCGTGTTCTTGTATTCGCAAAGGGAATCAAGGCCGATGAAGCACTCGCCGCAGGCGCAGAATATGTCGGCGCCGAAGACCTGGTAGAGAAGATCACCAAAGAGAACTGGTTTGATTTTGACGTTATTGTCGCAACTCCTGACATGATGGGTGTTGTCGGTCGTCTCGGTAAGCTTCTGGGTCCCAAGGGCCTGATGCCGAACCCGAAGTCCGGTACAGTATCCATGGATGTCACAAGAGCAATCGCTGACATCAAGGCCGGTAAAATTGAATACCGTCTTGATAAGACGAATATCATCCACTGCCCGATCGGCAAAGTGTCTTTCGGACAGGAAAAGCTTGAAGAGAACCTTAAGGTCATCATGGACGCTATCATCAAGGCGAAGCCTGCGGTAGCTAAGGGACAGTACCTCAAGAACGTATCTCTTTCTGCAACGATGGGCCCCGGCATCCGCATCAACGCGGCTAAGCTGTAATCCATCGACGACTGAACCGGCGGATGGATCCCGAAGTTCCTTGCGGAACCTGAGATCGTCTGCTAACAACTTAATAAGATAACCAACGTGCTAAAGACAGCAGGAAGTCATATGACTGTAACGAGAAATCGTCCTGCCGAGGTTCAGTGGAACAAGAAGTCCCCACAGTGGAACTATACTTGCTTAAACTGCCCCTTGTGCTCTTTGCACAGGGGGTATTTTTATAGACTTGAACAAGGAGGTGCCATAAATTATGCCAAGTCAAAAAATCTTAGATACCAAAAAGGAAGTTGTAGCTGCTCTGGTAGCTGACTTTAAAGACGCAAAGTCATTTGTTTTTCTGGACGCTCGCGGACTGACCGTTCTTCAGGATACGGCCATGCGCGCAGACCTTCGCAACAGCAAACTGTCATATACCGTCGTGAAGAACACAACTTTAGCTATTGCATTCAAAGAACTCGGAGTGGCTGGTCTTGAGGAATATTTCAAGGGACCGACAGCAATCGCGTTTTCCAAGGAAGACATGATCGCTCCCGCAAAGATCATGAAGCAGTATGCAGACAAGTTCGAGAAGCTCTCCATTAAGGGCGGTGTACTCGAAGGTAACGCTATCACGGCTGCCGATGTCAACGCTGTAGCTTCGATCCCGTCGAAAGAAGTACTCTATGGACAGATTGTCTATGGACTTATTTCTCCGATCACGAAGCTCGCAATGCTGCTTAATGCAATCGTCGAGAAGGCCGAGGCAGCGGGCGCTACAACAGCCGCCGCAGTTGTCGCAACATCAGAAGCTGCTGCCCAGTAATACGGCAGTCACACAAAAAGTTCAGAAGCAGACGCCGTATGAACGGCAAAACAATGGAGGAAATGTAAAATGGCTAGCGAAAAAATTACAAAGTTCATCGATGAAGTAAAGTCCCTTAGCGTCATGGAGCTCTCAGAGCTGGTTAAGGCTCTTGAGGTTGAGTTCGGCGTGTCCGCATCTGCTGTTGCAGTTGCAGCACCTGCAGCCGGTGCTGCAGCCGTCGTAGAAGAAGAGCAGACAGAATTCACAGTTATCCTTAAGGCAGCCGGCTTAGCTAAAATTGCTGTTATCAAGGTTGTTCGCGAGCTTACAGGTCTTGGCCTGAAAGAAGCAAAGGATGTTGTTGACAGTGCACCTAAGGCTGTTAAAGAGAATGTTTCAAAGGAAGATGCAGACGCAGCTGCTGCAAAGCTCAAGGAAGCCGGCGCAGAAGTCGAGATCAAGTAAGATCTCCCCGATTCCTGCCGAATCTTATCCAATCAGAATCCTTCGGAGACAACGATCTCCGGAGGATTCTTTTTTCTTGCGTCTTTGTGCGCAGACAGGCATACCAAAGGCCTGTGGACTTCACATAACGAAAGAGACAGAGCATGGGTTCCCTGAATACATGCGGCTGACGTGGAACGGGATGGACGGATGCCTGAGACTGTAATGATCGATTTCTCTCATGCTGCCACAAGGGCGGCAGCATAAGTGAGACATACTGATATGCGGATTCTGATGGGACAAATGATTGTACTGCAGGCATGGAGAAAGATAGGGTCGAATCTCCAAATCCGTTTGGCCCGGGTGGATCATCTGCAGTTGTTCCCGTGAAAACATTCGATAGAATGCTCTCATACCAGCGGCCAAGCTGAGATGTATCTGCCACGGATGAACCCGGCATGCGTTGACGATTGACAGGATCAGGTTCACGTTCGAGTTCCCGGACTTCAGCGGCAATACACATGAGTATCTTCGGGAGATCCTTTCTGCAGAACATTGCGGGTGCATACAGAGGCTCGTCTTTTCGGAAAATCATGTCACAGTCATTGCTGCTCCGTGCATTCGAGTTCCGGAACGGATCAAAAAAATCGGCATCCCATTGCGCAGTCATCATATCTTCTACCTCGCTGACTTCTCTTATCAACAGTTTGACGCGATGAGCGCAAATTGGGCGGGTTATTTTTCGACAAAAAGGAACAATGGCATACATTTCCTGCTATCTTGGGCTTGCGCCCTGCGAATGGCGCTGAAAATGTATGCCATCGTTCCTGATGGGCGCTTCGCGCCGCGGAAGATGCTTCCCGCTGCTATCTTGGGCTTGCGCCCTGCGAATGGCGCCGGAAATGCATGCCATTGTTCCTGATGGGCGCCGGAATGACAAATCAAACATTTGACAATTGACAAATTCAACCTCAGTGAGTAGTGTATTAATATGTATAAAAGCGTTCGCGCGGATTCTTCCGCGCAAACAATTTGTTGGAGGACAATATGAGTAAGATGATGAAAATTCTGGCCGCTGTTCTGGCGGTATCCATGATCACAGGGGTTGCGGGCTGCGCAGCAAAAAGTAATGGAACGAAAGATCCGAAGGTTCTTGTCATGGGAACCAACGCCGAATTCCCGCCTTTTGAGTTTCTTGACGGGGGTGCCATTGTTGGTGTTGATGCCGAGATTATGGCTGCGATTGCAAAGGAAATGGGAATCAAGCTGGAAATCAGCAATATGGCATTTGATTCGCTTCCGACCGCTCTGGCCAATGAACAAATTGATGTAATTGCTGCCGGATTTTCAGTCGATGCCGACCGCGAAGAGACGATGGATTTTTCCACACCGTATTACACAGCATCACAGACGATTATTGTTCTTAAAGATTCTCCCATTGCTACTGCAGATGATCTTAAGGATAAGGTAATCGGCGTACAGTCCGGAACAACGGGATCTTGGGCAGCGGAAGACTATACAGCGGTCGAAAATATTAAAGGTTTTGCAAACGGCATGCTGGCAGTCGAGGCTCTAAAGAACGGACAGGTAGATGCTGTTATTATTGACAACAATCCTGCGACAGTATACGGCGAGCAGAACGCGGATACGCTGAAACTTCTCGAAGGACAGTTTGCGGATGAGGATTATGCATTTGCTGTTGCTAAGGGGAACACGGTTCTTCTGAACAAGATCAATGATGCACTGGCAAAGATCAAAGCAGACGGTACTTTTGATGAGATTATCAGCAAATATGTGAAATAAAGTTTTTCCGCCAATGTGAAGAGTGAAGGAAGCCAGCTTTCATAAGTCCTGGCTTCCTTTTTCACTATTTTGGAAATAGAAGTAAAAATCGCGACGAAGGATGACTGCATGGACGGATACAACGAATTTGTCAAAGAATTTGCCAACAAGATTTTTCAGGCTCTGATTAAAGATGACCGTTTCACTTACCTTGTGAAAGGGCTTCGCATGTCGATTGGAATCACTCTTGCGGCAGCTTTTCTTGGCATTTTTCTGGGGCTTCTTGTCGCGATTTGCAAACTGCGCGGCAAGGGCGTGTTGGCTGCGCTGGCCAACGGATATATTACGATCATTCGAGGGACACCAACGGTCGTTCAGCTAACGGTCATCTATTTTGTTATTCTCTCGCACTCCGGGTTGCCTGACTTTGTTGTTGCAACGATTGCCTTTGCGATCAACAGCGGAGCATATGTTGCGGAGATCATCCGCGCAGGCATCACCGCGGTGGATCGCGGACAGATGGAGGCCGGCCGATCTCTGGGGCTTTCCTATTCCCACACCATGCGGTATATCATTATTCCGCAGGCCTTGAAGAACGTACTTCCGGCTCTTGGGAATGAGTTCATCGTTTTGTTGAAGGAGACTTCCGTTGCCGGGTATATCGGTACGCAGGACCTCAACAAAGGCGGACTGCAGGTTGCAAGCATCACGTATGATTTCATGGTTCCCGCTCTCTGTGCCGCTTACCTGTATCTGATGCTGACGACCTCGATGGCTTCCGGTCTCAACCGTCTGGAGAGGAGGATGCACAGAAGTGATTAAGGTGAATAATCTCCATAAATGTTTTGGTGCGCTTGAGGTTCTGAAGGGAATCGATGCATCAATATCCAAAGGCGAAGTGGTGTGTGTGATCGGACCCTCCGGTTCCGGGAAAAGCACTTTTCTTCGCTGCCTGAATTTGTTGGAAGAACCAACCAAGGGTGAAATATTTCTGGATGGAATTTCCATTACAGATCATAAAAAAGATATCGACAAGCTCCGTCAGAAAGCCGGTATGGTGTTTCAGCAATTCAATCTATTCCCCAATCTGACGGTCATTGAAAATATTATGCTTGCTCCGCGAAAAGTTCTTCGCATGTCGGAGGCGGATGCACGAAAACGCGCCGAGGATCTTCTGACGCGTGTAAATCTTTCTGAAAAGGCGGATCAGTATCCAAATCGTTTGTCCGGCGGACAGAAACAGCGAGTGGCGATTGCCCGGGCTCTGGCGATGAATCCGCAGGTGATGCTATTTGACGAACCGACCTCCGCGCTCGACCCGGAAATGGTGGGCGAGGTTCTTGAAGTTATGAAAGACCTTGCGAAAAGCGGCATGACAATGGTTGTTGTTACGCACGAAATGGGATTTGCCCGTGAAGTGGCGGATCGTGTTTTCTATATGGACGAAGGTGTTATCTACGAAGAGGGTACACCCGAGCAGATTTTCCGAAATCCGCAGAAAACCCGGACACGCGAATTTTTGAGCAAAGTACTCTAGGAGGCAGATATGCAGACAGCTCTCATTGTGTATATGGTTATTTGGGCTTTGGTGGTGGTGCCGCTAATCGGCTTCAATATCAAGCGCATATCTCATAAAAAATTTGGAGAGAATCGCAAAATTCACTGGGGATTTCTATCCTTCGTTGTAATTTTTACCGTTGCCATCAGCATTTTCCTTTACAGTGCATACACATATACGGTTCATTCGCGCTATGAACTCGCGGCGGAGCGGTACATCGACACGCATGCGGAATATGTAACCGGTCAGATAACTTATGAGGAATATATCGCGAAAACAGCCGGTATGCGGACATCCAATGCGGACATCTCGATGCTGAAGGACGAACTTGCTTTGTCGGATCAGACAACGCCAAAATCCATCCAATTCCAGATTGGCAATTGGATTACGCCCAAGTACTATACGAAGAGCGACCTGTATCCTGTAACAGCCGCAATAAGCGATCAGAATCCCGTGTTTCTCTGGTATCGTCTGGTCGACGGGAATACAACGTCCATTTATCTCATTGAGATGGTGTGGAATGATGCGAAAGGCTGGCAGATTGCCTATCACGTACGGGCAACGGATGAACAGGCAAATTCGAAGGCCGTACTGAATGAGCTGCCAAGTCTTATAAATGGCAAATGGTACCATATATCTGCTTGACAAGGTCATACACTGCTGATAGAATCGAATAGCGTTGCGGGGAATCCGCAATGACTGACGTTATGGCGGCATAGCTCAGTTGGCCAGAGCGTCCGGTTCATACCCGGTAGGTCGTAGGTTCGAATCCCACTGCCGCTACCATTCGGCCCGTTGGTCAAGCGGTCAAGACATTGCCCTTTCACGGCGAAGACAGGAGTTCGATTCTCCTACGGGTCACCAAATGGAACGATAAACCACCGCATAACGCGGTGGTTTTTTCATGTCCTTTTTCCGGACTGAAGCGGTTAGGCGGCGGAATATACAACAGACGGCCACAAAAGGTGACCGCCTGTTTTCAAAAGCGTACTTCATGGAAGACAAAGGAAAGATCCCTACTTTCTGTGGTAGTTTTCATTCCCGCATTTCGGGCAGGTCGGCAGTAGATCCTCATCCGTCTCAAGAACAACAATCTTCCCGCATCGGGTACACTTGTAGGTGCCCTTACCGGGGGCCGTGCCGCTTTTGAATTTTTCTCCAAATAATGACATGAGCATCACCTCTTTTCTTGTCTTGATTATAGTCCACATTACGGAAAACGCATACAAATCACTTGAATCCGTTCTTTTCTGTACCGCTGTCACATGTGTCCCAAGAGAGACCGGTTTGCCTTGACTTGTTTTTGGTTTATGGTATATTTATCTAGCGACGAAAGAGTGCCTCGTATACGAAGTTTGTCTTTCATCGAAAACGACCCGGGAGCTTAGCTCAGCTGGGAGAGCACATGCTTCACACGCATGGGGTCGCAGGTCCGAGTCCTGTAGTTCCCACCAAAATAAACAACCCCTTCTACGTTCGGTCAGTCCTCGGATCGCTTTGCGATCCTGCGGAATCTACGTAGAAGGGGTTGTTTTTTTGTGGGCGGATGAAAAGGGAAATTCAAATCAACATTGGGGGATAGGTCGTTTTCATCCGTAAGGATGATTTAATTTTCATGTGCAGTTGGATATTTTTCTCGCAATAATTCAATAGAATTGATGCTGTTTGTGCGCGCAAATGTAGACACATTTGCCTTTGTTCAACTTTATGCAGCGCATTATCTTCCGTTAACTGCAAATATGGCGGGATAAAGACTTTTTGGTATAATGATTTCATCCGGGTTAATTTAGTGTTTGAGATTCCGGAGGGTTACAAATGATTTCACGAAGAATTTTATTGGGTCAGAATGTTCAATGCAGATGTAGAAGCGTTGCAAAAAGAGGTGTGGGGATTATCCTTATCCTCGCGCTTCTGCTTTTTATACCCGCATGTACCAAAAATGAAAAGTCTACTTTAGATATTCTTTCACCAGCAGATTTTTCTATTGCGAAGGCTGACAGTATTCCGGCATATTATTCTGCCACGAGACTCGACCTAACGCTCGACGTAGGTGAAGGAAACACTGTAGCTAAATCCATGACAATCACCGGTGATAACTTGGCGGTTCTTGAAAGATTTGTGCCGAATGACGAATTATCGCAACCGCGGGATTATGTTGCATTATACAGTGCCTCTGGAGAACAGATGAGTTCGTTTGAGGTGGGAGACAAGATACCGTTCTCTGCAGTGTCTAAGATCATAAGTGACGTGGACGGGAATCTGCTTGTGGTGGACTTTGGATCTTTGGAGGCCACATTATACCGTTTCAGTCCTTCCGGAGAGTATGTCGGTAACCCGATGAATTTGATTCTTCCAGACGGACTCGTGTCTCAAGGTAACCTGCACATCGATAAAGAAGGCAATTTTTATTTGTCCGCCTATGGGATGAAGGGACAGGAATTCGCCGTATTTGATAATCAAGGAGTTTTTCGATATTCAATCCAAGAGGACGGTCTTTGGGATGGGTGGTTCGAATTTGGTGATACGGTATTTCTTGAAGGTGTTCAAGACAATTCCAGAAAACCTCTGATATACCCGGTTGATTCCTCTTCGGGGAAGACCGAAAAGGCGATAGATGTCTCTTCAATACTTAAGAGTTCAATTATGTATTCCGGAAACGGAGTATCTTTTGTGATTGATCAGACGGGGCTCTCTTTGTTTGACATGTCTGCGAAACAGTTGAAACGTCTTGTTTCGTGGAACGAGTGCAATATGGACCGTACGATCCTCAATTATATTAGAGAGTGCCAGATACTCTCCGAGGAAACCATTTTCATCATGGCTGCTGTCGACTCTAATAATAAAACGATTGAGATGCTTACCAAACAGCAGGAGAATCCGAACGAAGGGAAAAAAACGCTCGTAGTCGCCGGATTTTCCATCGCAGAAGACGAAGAATTGCTCTCTGCTGTCAAGGCATTTAACGAGAGCAGTCAAGACTTCTCAATTCAGATCAAGGACTATGCCGAAGGAATAAGTTATTGGACAATGCCGGAAGATGAGTATAACAATGCCATGGCTTCGGCCTTCCAGCAGTTTCGACTGGATGTTGTCACTGGTGAGGGACCGGATATTTTTTATGGAGATAGTCAGACCCTTCAAGATGCAGGGAATCTGGTTGATCTGATGCCATTCATAGAAGCGGATCACAGTTTTCAGCTCGAAGACTACCTTCCCAATGTAATCGAGGCTTGTAAGACGAATGATAAGCTGTATAAACTTCCTGTAAGTTTTGGTATTTCCTGTCTGTATGGTGAAACCTCCGTGATTGGCGCTCGCAGCGGATGGACAGTACAGGAGTTTAATGAGATGGCCGATTCACTTCCGGAGGGCACTTTGCCTATCGGCAACTTCTCTCAGTCAAGCCTGCTATTCTATGCACTTCAAAGTTCTCCCAGAGATTATTACGATGAGAATTCAAATATTGTTCGGTTCGGATCCGAAGATTTTATTCAGTTGCTGAAATGGGCAAAAACATATGGTCTGGACGACGAGAAATTCAATAGCGGTGAGATTTCCGTCGATGATGGGACTCTTCAGCGAAATGGACAGTTGGCCCTTGCAAATGCGTGGATACCTGGGACGTT
>JADGQQ010000069.1 GCA_017881645.1 Clostridia bacterium | reverse complement strand
GCGGGGCGACTGGAGATTCTGATAGAAATAACGTGCGGCTTCCACAAGTGCTTCCCTGACACGATCGCGGAGCTGCGATTCCCTGCGATAAGATTCATCTTCCGGCTCCGGAATCTGAATCTGTGCCTTCTCGGCCAGCATCTTCACCGCATCGAGATATCCGCACTTTTCTATTTCCATCATGAAATGAATCACATTCCCGCCTTTGTGACAGCCAAAACAGTAATAGATCTGTTTGGAGGTCGATACGGAGAAAGACGGCGTATCTTCCGAATGAAAAGGGCACAGGCCGAACAGATTCTGCCCGGATGTTTTCGAAAAGCGCACAAATTGCCCGACAACCGATGCAATATCGTTGCGGGCTATGATTTCCTCTATTATATTTTCAGGAATACCCCCTGAATGACCTGCCACGTATATCCACCTGTTTCACTTTATTTTGAAAATCTGTGCCTCGGCACGATTACAAAAGCTGCGTCTGATTGATAAACAGTTCAAAAGTGAGTCCAAGAAATGTAGCCGCTTTTCTGCACATTTTCATGCGGTTCAGGAAAATTTCGAAATAATCCATTACTGGGCAGATCTTCGTATCAATTTCAATATCAAGCTTGGCTTTATTGTCTTCGACAATAAGGATTGAAGTTGTTGCCGCGTAATTGACACGGTCATGAATGTCAAACGTCTCGAGTGCACGGTTCGTCACGCGGCTTCTGTGCACGTCAGCTTTATCGGATAAAATCAGCGCGGCAGCCATTTTGCTGACCGGCGAACCTTCACCCTCATCGTGATTGGCGATAGCCATCATGACGATTGCAGCGTCGTTATAGTTCATTCCTTTCCGGAGCAGCATGTCATAGGCAAGAAGAGCCCCTGACATGGCGTGATTGGTGCGGTTGACGGCATTCCCGATATCATGAATATATCCGGCAATCTTGCCGAGCTCAATGGTGTGCTCATCCTCACCGATCGCCTCCAATATCTCTCCGCATTTATTGGAGACCAGCCGGCAATGTCGAAAAGAATGTTCCGTATAACCCAGTGAACTCATCTGCAGTGAAGACGCCTGCAGAAGAACTTTCACTTCTTCGCTCTTCTGAATGTCTTTAATGGTCAGTTCTGTTGCCATTCCTTACCCTCCATATGCACATAATCCTTCATTAGCTTGATATATTCCATTGCATTATCAATTCTCTGTTCTTTGGATGAGGGATCGAGTTCCTTCCTAAAGGTCGCAGGAATCCCTGCATAAAGAGTGTACGGAGGGACTATTTCGCCCTCTCTGACAACTGCGCCCGCAGCAACAACTGCACCTTCACCGATTTTTGCACGGCTCAGCACAGTCGCTCCCATACCGATCATGGCATGATCCCCAATCTCGCAGCTGTGAAGAATGACACCGTGTCCAACAGTGACATATTCACCGATTACGACAGGAATACCCCGATCACAGTGGAGAACGCAATTGTCCTGAATATTGGAATATCGTCCGACCGTAATTTTCGCTTCATCACCGCGAAGAACTGACCCGAACCAGCAGCTGCTGCCTGCAGCCAGCATAACCTCGCCGATGATACTCGCGGTCGGCGCGGTATAAGCGCCGTCCTCCATATCCGGCCAGATTCCCTTATATGAATAGAGCATACGGCACCTCCGCAGCGTTCAATAAAATCTACAAAATCATTGTAACATAACTTATGCGTCCTGCCCTGCGACTGCCAGCCAAAGTGAACATTCGAGACGCTTTTTTGCAAGCCTGCAGCTGACTTCATACATGCCGTCCAGAGAACCTGTGGCATGCAGGCTGTTGGCAGCGCAGCCGCCTCCGCAGTTGTAGCGGGCGAAACACGTTTTGCATGCTTCTTTTTTGGGCATCAGGCGTTCGATGAATTTGTCGTGCACTTCCGGATTCAATATATCTTCCGCCTTTTTGCCCGGCAGAAGATTCCCGGATTCATCCAGAAGATCGTCCAAATCACGGACATTCCCCATCCGGAAAGATGCGTCACCGGCGAACTGGTGACACGGATAGATATCTCCGTCCGGTGTCACGGCGCAGTATTCGGCGCCGACGCCGCAGCCTTTTAGCCTCTTATAAACGCAAGGTCCTCCCTGCATATCCATAATGAAATGGAAAAACTGCACCGGATCATTGGTTTTCCGGGTCATAAGAATATATTCCGCAAGGTCCTCATATTCCTTTTCGATCTGCGGGAGATCTTCCATGCGGATCTCATACCCTGCACCGTCTTCCGCGACGACCGGTTCAACCGAAATATGCCGGGCGCCCAATACTTCTGCCATATGAATAACGTCTTTCGAAAAGTCAAGATTGTTCCTGGTATACGTGCCCCGAACGTAATGCTCGTGATACAGCGACTCATCAGAATTCCGGACATCCAGAAAAGCCCTGATGCGTCCGGATACGGCTTCATAGGAACCTTTCCCGCCGATGCCCGGACGCATCCGGTCATGCACTTCAGGCCGTCCGTCCAGACTGAGCACACAGTTTTTCATGTGCTGGTTGATGAATGCCGATTTTTCGGCATCCAAAAGCAGTGCGTTCGTTGTAATCGTCAGCCGAATTTCTTTCCCGGTCTTTTTGCTCATTTCTTCGCAATACTCCGTTAAAGCAACCACGACCGGCCAGTTCATCAGCGGTTCACCGCCGAAAAAATCAACATCCAGATGATGTCTTCCTCTCGATGAGGCAATCAGGAAATCAATGGCCCGTTTCCCCGTCTCTACATCGAGCATGGACCTTTTTCCGGTACCGAAATCGCCTGTTCCTGCAAAACAGTAGGTGCAGCGCAGATTGCAGTCATGACAGATATGAAGGCACATGGCTTTGATTACCGGCGCTTCCGGATAAAGAGCTTCGATACCGACATCCCTGCCCGGTGTAAAAAGACCCCCCTGCGCGATCAGGACCGAGAAATCATCCCTGCATTCCAGCAGATCCTGCAAATCATAGTTTTTCGCGGATGCGAGCTCCTCAAAGACACTTATATCCGGCGTCTGTCCGTCCGCAGCAATGAACTTGCAAAGAACACCGTACGCCATTTCATCGAGTTCATGAAGCGCACACGATTCCGAATCATATGCGATGAACCGGTTTTTCATTTCAAATGCATGAACCAAAATATGCCTCCTGTTTGCTTTGCGAAGTGCAAAGTCGATCTGTTTATGTCTCCCGTCCGAACAAAAAAAATAGTGAAGACAGCTGTTACTATCTCCACTATCTGCTGAAAACGAGTATATTCTTCAAAATCCTGCGTGCATTCCGCTCAGCGGTCTGACTCACATTTCTGGTTGGCAACCGTACAGCTGGTCTTGCAGGCGGACTGACAGGATGTCTGACATTCTCCGCAGGCTTTCCCGGATGCAGGCGTCTTCACGCAGGCGGTCTGAATGGTCTTAATGTGTTTCATGTTCGTTCTCCTTCGAAAATATACTTCTTATATCTGGCGCGGGATAATCGTGCTGATCGAAGACTTCTTATATGTCACCATGGTATGCGCAATGCTCGTCGTCAGAGTCACATTGTCATCCTGAATATTGGCAACCGTTCCGAAGAGTCCGCCGATAGTAACAACCGTATCGCCGACGGCCATCTTCGACACCTGACTTTTCAGTTCCTTGTCACGCTTGCGCTGCGGACGAATGGTGAAAACATACATAAGACCGAAAACGCCGACAAGCAGAACAACCATCATAAGACTGCCCGTATCAAGACCAAATATACCAGTAGATGAGCCGGCAGCTTTCGTAGTAGCGGCAAGGAAAAGATTGGTTAAAAGCATTGAAACCTCCATATAGCTGCATTGCAGCTTATCCATATTCAAATTCGTGTGTCTTATTTTATCATTGGATTCACGGATAATGCAAGTTAATTGTGCGGTATATAACACATACGTTCAAATTTGACCGCGCAAAAAATATCTATGGTCGCAGGATTTTCGCACGTTTCTGCCATTACACCTTTTTCTTATATCCGAAATCCGCAAAAAATTCATTCCGGTAATCCAGAAGCCGATCCTGTGCGATAGCTTCTCTGACTTCCTCCATGATCTTCATGAGAAAATGCAGGTTATGCCATGAGCAAAGCCGTAGTCCAAACATTTCGCCGGCTTTCAGCAAATGGCGAATATAAGCTCTCGAATAATTTTTACAAGCGTAGCAATCGCACGATTCTTCAATCGGAGAAAAATCCCGGGCGCACTTTGCATCGCGGACGATCAGACGTCCTTTTCGTGTCAGTACCGTACCGTTTCGTCCGATTCTTGTCGGAAGAACGCAGTCAAACATATCAATGCCGCGAATCGCTCCCTCGATCAGGTAATCCGGCGTACCGACACCCATCAGATAACGCGGCTTGTCCCACGGCATCAAAGGAACCGTCTCATCCAGCATCTGGTACATCAATTCTCCAGGCTCGCCGACAGAGAGACCGCCAATCGCAAACCCCGGCAAATCGAAAGCCGTTATTTCTTTGGCGCTCTGCCTGCGAAGATCCGGATATGTTCCACCCTGAATAATGCCGAAAAGCGCTTGTTTTCCGGTATTTTTATGTGCCTCTATGCAGCGTTCAAGCCACCTTGTCGTACGCTCCAGAGATCTTTTTGCATACTCGTATTCACACGGCCAGGGCGTACACTCATCAAAAGCCATAATAATATCCGCACCCAGATCATTTTGAATTTCGATGGATTTCTCAGGAGACAGCATCAAACGCGATCCGTCGATATGGGATTTGAACCGCACGCCCTCTTCTGTGATGTCTTTGGGTTTCGCAAGTGAAAAAACCTGAAATCCGCCGCTGTCTGTAAGAACGGCGCCTTTCCAGTTCATAAACGTATGAAGGCCGCCCGCATCACGGACAACATCGCCGCCCGGACGCAGCCAGAGGTGGTATGTATTTGACAGCATGATACCGGCACCCATGCCCGCAATTTCTTCCGGAGCCATACCTTTAACCGTCGCCTGCGTGCCGACCGGCATAAAGGCGGGCGTCATAAAAGATCCGTGCGGTGTGTGTACCCGTCCGAGACGAGCGCCGGACTGTGCGCATGTATGGATATGTTCGTACCGGACCGGGGGTGTAATTGCATCCTGTGACATATGTTACCCTTCTGTCTCCTGTTGAGCCGACTGCATTTTTGTGAGAAACATGGCATCTCCAAAGCTGAAAAATCGATATTTCTGTTCTATGGCTTCCTTGTAGGCCGCGAGCACGTGTTCTTTCCCTGCAAAAGCCGACACAAGCATGATGAGCGTTGATTCCGGCAGATGAAAATTCGTGATCAAAGCATCTATGCATTTGAAAGTGTAGCCGGGATATATAAAAATATCCGTCCACCCCTCCGACGCGTTCATTTCGGGATCTTTTGCCGCTACGGACTCCAACGTCCGGCAGCTTGTCGTCCCGACTGCAATGATTCTGCCGCCGCGGGCTTTGGCCATTCGAACCTGCTCTGATGCCTCTTGTGTAAAAGAATACCACTCCGAATGCATCACGTGTTCCGTAATCTCACCGCTCTTTACAGGGCGAAAAGTCCCAAGTCCGACATGAAGTGTAAGTTCAGCGATGGTTACATCCATTGCGCGGATTTCCCCGAGCAGTTCCTTCGTGAAATGCAGTCCCGCCGTTGGTGCCGCTGCAGACCCCGGGTCTCGGGAATAGATCGTCTGATACCGTTCGCGGTCTTCCAGCTGTTCATGAATATACGGCGGTAAAGGCATGGTTCCCGCTTCGTCAAGAATCTCTTCCCAAATTCCGGTGAAAAAAAACCGCACAATCCGGTTGCCGGTATCCAGCACTTCTTCCACGCGGCAGGAAAGTTTGCCGGGGATAAAGACCACAACGTGATCTTTCCGGACTTTCTTGCCCGGGCGAACAATCGTCTCCCACGAATCTTTGCTCAGTCGCTTCAGAAGAAGGATTTCCACGGCAGCGCCGGTATCTTCCCGTACACCGAGCAGACGAGCCGGAATTACCCGCGTATTGTTGACCACCAGGCAGTCTCCGGGGTGAAGAAGAGACGGGAGCTCCAGAAAATTCATGTGCTGAATGAACCCCGTGTCGCCATCAACAGACATTAGACGGGAATCGCCCCTCACCTGCGGAGGGTGCTGCGCAATCAATTCTTCAGGCAAATCATAATAAAAATCGCTTGTTCTCATAAGTTGCCATTATAGTATATAATTGACGCCTGTGTATACAAAATGCTATGATTTCTTCATAGTTCGCCGCGCGCGCGAAAAGCGCATGCCGGAAAGCGAATCATCAGGGAGGTAATATCATGAAGAGGCCAGTTTTTTTAGGCTCAGCCGTAGCAATTGTCACACCTTTTTCTAAGGAGGGCGTTGACTACAAAAAACTTGCCGAGCTTGTTAACTTCCATCTTGCAAACAAGACGGATGCCATCGTAGTCTGCGGAACAACAGGCGAAGCTTCAACGATGCCCGATACTGAGCATCTGAATGTGATTCGTTTTGTTGTCGGAGAAGTTGCAGGAAGAATCCCTGTCATCGCTGGAATCGGAAGCAATGATACGGCACATGCCGTGGAACTCTGTAAGAACGCTTCGGCCCTCGGACCGGACGGGTTGCTGAGCGTAACCCCTTACTACAACAAGACCTCACAGGAAGGCATCTTCAGGCACTTCAAAATGATCGCCGAAGCCACATCGCTTCCGATCATTCTATACAATGTACCGTCAAGAACCAATTTGAATATCATGCCGCACACGCTGAAGCGTCTATCAGAGATTCCCAATATCATCGGAGTGAAAGAGTGCAATATCATGCAGACTCCTGATGTTGCACGTCTCTGCGGGGATGATCTCATTATCTATTCCGGAGAAGACGGCCTAGTCGTTCCGCTCCTGTCGCTGGGCGCAAAGGGAGTTATTTCCGTGGCCGCAAACCTTATGCCGGCGCAGATGAGCCAAATGGTGCATGCATACCTGAAGGGTGACGTTAAGGAATCCCTTCGTATTCAGCTGGAACTTCTCCCGTTAATCAACGCGCTTTTTTCAGATGTGAATCCCATCCCGACAAAAGAAGCCCTTAACATTCTGGGCTGGAATGTCGGTGACTGCCGTATGCCGCTATGTGAAATGTCGCCGGAAGGACATGACAAGCTTGCCGCTGTCATGACGCAGTACGATCTTCCAGAATACGGCAAGCTGCATTCATGAACGATAAGGAGTACCTCATGACAGATGTACGAATATTTCTAAACGGCTGTAACGGCCGTATGGGTAAAGTCATAACTGAAATCTGTTCGCAACAGGACGGCATCATCATCGTTGCCGGCGCAGATTCGAATGCCGCACCTTCCACATATCCTGTATACGCCTCGGCATTGGACTGCAAGGAAGAATTCGACGTAATTCTTGATTTTTCGCATGTCCTTGCACTCCCCGGCGTAATAAAGCTGGCGGAAGAGAAACACAAGCCGCTCGTGATGTGCACGACAGGTTTATCCGAAAATGATAAGGCCTCACTTCGTTCCTTATCCGAAAAAACCGCGGTCTTCTATTCGGCCAATATGTCGCTGGGGGTCAATTTGCTCATATCCCTTGCACAAAAAGCGGCCGCCGTTCTTTACCCGGATTTTGATATTGAAATTGTCGAAGCACATCATAATCAGAAATTGGATGCTCCGTCCGGAACAGCCCTGATGATTGCAGATGCCATTAACGTGTCTTTAGATGATCCGTTGGAGTATGTTTACGATCGTCACAGCATTCTGAAAAAGCGTGCCAAAACCGAATTAGGTCTGCATTCGATCCGCGGCGGCAGTATCGTCGGTGATCACAGTGTCATTTTTGCAGGTCCGGAAGAGGTTATTACGCTCTCGCACAGCGCGCAGACCCGGAATGTTTTTGCCCGCGGCGCTGTGGCTGCCGCTCGGTTTATCTGCGGGAAACCAGCCGGTCTGTATTCGATGAAGGATATAATATCGTAAAAACAGTGCAGAAGCCGCTTGCCCCTGCACTGCTGTTGCTGCGAAAAATTCTTAGTACGACTATTCTTCGGTATGTTCCTCTTTTGCATCGATAGCCTCAGAAGATTGCTCTGCAGCTTCCTGAGGTTTTGCTATATACCGGTCAATCTGCTGCCAGACAAAAAACGTATTTAAATAGTGAACAAAAGAAAATGCAAAAAACAAATAATAGAAAATAGCTATGGCAAATCCGAAATAAGTTACACTCAGCAGAAGAAGCACAGGAATAATCAGAAGAACAATAATATTGACAATGAAAATACCCATTGTAGGTACAAATCGTCCGAGAAAAAACAGAATGGCATTACGGTATACATTGCGAAGCTTCAGATCCACGGAGGCAATCAACGGATAGACATACATCTGGATGCAGATAAAGAAAACAAAAACCATTACAAAAACCGTTGCCAGTATCTGTGCCGCCTGACCATGATATATTCTGTTGTAAAATACGATATTCATTAAAATTACAGTTGTCAAAACAAGAGAAATCAACGATGCGGCTAACGACTGTTTCCAATTCTTCTTAAAGGCAGTTACAAAATCCGTCCATATCATGGATGTCGTATCCCGGGCAAAATTGCGGTACAGAAAGCAAAGACCGGATTGAACCGGACCGACAGAAACAAGAAGCATGCCGACAACAAACATAACGGACAATAAAATCAGGAGAAAGTACAGCTGGTAAGAGGCGCCCTGGCCTGTTGTATTTGAATTGCCTGACATAATGCCATATTGAGCCAGATATTCCTGAAATTGTGTCGGATTGAACACCGGATTAATAAGCGGGAGAAAATAGATCGACCCCACATAGGCAATAAGAATCGCCGGAATATTAAAGAATACAAACATCAGGTTCATCATGCAAAGCTTTAGAAATCGGCTGGCATAGGATTGAAAAAAACGAACAAACGGACCGTGTGAAGGATCATCCGAAAACACTCCCGGTCCTTCCTGATCATATTTGGTAAAAAGCCCCATAATTTCCCCTCGCATTCATTTCAATGACTTTCTTATAGCAGACGCATCCTATTATATATCAAAAGTATAAAAATCTTTCAGTGAATTACAGTGCAGAGAAATCTCTTCGAGAGATCTCTGCGCATAAGCCATGTATTTTTCTTTTTTCCCGCGCACTTTATATCCCAGCGGTGCAATGAGTCCAAAATTCGCATTCATAGGACTGAATGTCCGGATCGAAGCATCAGAAATATAGGCTGCCATGGCACCCAGCATTGTATGATCCGAGAAGCAAAACGGAAATTCCTTCCCGAGAATTCTTGCCGAAGCATATAGACCGCTGACAAATCCTGAACCTGCCGACTCAACGTATCCCTCAACACCCGTCATCTGCCCGGCGAAAAAAACACGCGGATCTTTGCGCAGTGCGTATGTCGAATCCAGAAGTCTCGGCGAATCCAGATATGTGTTTCTGTGCATTACGCCGAGCCGGGAAAAATCTGCTTCCGCAAGTCCTGGAATCATTTGAAAGACTCTCTTCTGTTCCGGAAACTTCAGCCGCGTCTGAAAGCCGACAATATTATACATGCTTGCCGCTCTGTCATCCTGACGAAGCTGAACACATGCGTAAGGTTCTTTTCCTGTTCTCGGATCAATAAGTCCAACCGGTTTCAACGGTCCGAATCGAATCGTGTCTTTGCCTCTCTTTGCCATTGTCTCAATCGGCATACAGCCTTCAAACACGGTCTCTCTGTCAAAATCTTTTACATCGGCCAATTCGGCGGTCACCAATGCCTGCCAAAATGCGTCATATTCGTCCATGTTCATCGGACAGTTCAGGTAGTCATCCCCGCCCTTGCCATATCTCGACATGGCAAACGCAATGGATCGGTCTATCGAATCCGACATCACAATCGGTGCTGCAGCATCAAAAAAGTGCAGGGTCTTCTCACCCAGAACATTCGTAATGTCGGCATACAATTCGCCCTGCGTAAGCGGTCCGGTTGCAACAATAACCGTTCCAGCCTGCGGGAGACGTGTGACCTCTTCCGATTCAACCCGAATCAGCGGATGCTCACGAATTCTCTTTGTAACCAGCTGTGAAAATTCTTCACGGTCGACCGCCAGAGCGCCGCCGGCCGGTACGCTCGTCTCATCCGCACAGGACAAAATGAGTGATCCGAGACGTCTGAGTTCTTCCTTGAGAAGACCTACGGCATTCTCAATTTGATTGGATCGCAGCGAGTTGCTGCACACAAGTTCTGCATAAGTCGGCAGATGATGAGCATCCGTATATACGTTTGGCTTCATTTCCTTAAGAACGACAGGAATTCCGGCTCTCGCAAGCTGCCAGGCAGCCTCACAACCGGCAAGACCCGCACCAATAACCAGGACTTCTGGATTTGTCATATATCGAACACCTCTTGCATACAGCTTTAGTTTTCCGGAAGCGCCAAAACTTCAGATGTAACAGCAGTTTCCGTTTCCGCGCTTTTGCCGGCAGATTTGCGAACATTTGAGGTGCAGTCCTTATTCCCGCATTTCGGATAGGTCTTGCCGCGGAAACGCTTCCAAACCATATAGCTTCCGCAAACGGAACAGGTCTTTCCTTCGACCGGAAGATCCCAACTGATAAAACCGCATTCCGGATCCGTTCCCTTTTTATCGCATGTGTAAAATGTACGCCCCTTAAATTTACGTGATGTATGGGATACAAGACCCGAATGGCAAAGAGGACAATTGCCCTTGGCAACAATCTCTAGGTTCTTCGTGTATTTGCACTCCGGGAAATTTGAACAGGCAACAAATTTGCCATAGCGTCCTTCCTTTATCAGGAGTTCGCCTTTTTCACAGTCCGGGCACTTCTCGCCCGTCTGTTCCTGTTTCATTTCGACTTTCTCAACGTCTGCCGCTGCGCGTACGACCTGTTCATGAAAAACCGGATAGAATTCAGACAGAACGGCAACCCAGTCTTTCTTCCCGAGTTCTATTTCATCGAGCATTTCTTCCATTTGTGCTGTAAAAGCAACATCGACAATGTTTTCAAAATTTTCGGAGAGGAGCTTTGAAACAACCATTCCCAATTCTGTCGGACAAAGGTATTTCGTCTGCTTTTCTACATAATTGCGTTCAAGGATAGTGGAAATCGTCGGTGCATATGTTGACGGTCTTCCGATTCCTTTTTCCTCCATCGCTTTAATGAGTGTTGCCTCCGTATATCGGGCCGGCGGCTGCGTAAACTTCTGTTCAGGTGTCAGTTTCAAAAGGGTCAGCTCCTGACCTTCCTGCAATTCCGGCAGCTTCTCTTTTCCGGCACTCTTTTCTTCGTCTTCAGCAGAATCCTCAGAAATGTCCGCATATGCGGCAAGAAATCCCATAAAACGGATTGTCTCCCCCTGCGTGCGGAATACATGCTGGAGGCATGTGATATCCAGAGATACCGTATCCACCTCTGCCGATGCCATTTGAGAAGAAAGAAAACGATCCCAAATCAATTTGTACAGACGATACTGGTCATTTGAGAGGGAACCGTGGATACTTTCCGGAGATAAATCAAAATGCGCGGGACGGACGGCTTCATGCGCGTCCTGAGATTTGTTCTTGTTGGAAAAATGACGAGGCGATCTGGATACATAATGATCCCCGTATCTTTCCTTAATAAGGTCTCTGGCCATAGAAAGTGCTTCGTCCGATACACGTACCGAATCCGTACGTATATAGGAAACCAATGCAACCTGACCCTGTCCTGCAATTTCAACTCCCTCATAAAGCTGCTGGGCAACACTCATGGTTTTTCTGGATGTAAAGCTCAATCGTCTGGATGCTTCCTGCTGCAGTGTACTCGTTGTAAAAGGTGCGAAAGGTTGACGTTGTTTGCTGCCCTTTTTAATCGAGTCCACTATGTAGGGAGCAGCCTTTATTTCTTCAAGTATGGCATCCGTACTTTCCTTGTTTGTGAGCTTGATCTTCTCAATTTTTGCGCCCTTCTTCTTCCCGTGATAACGGGACCGGAATGGGAAGGAGACGTCCTTCGGCGTAAGTTCAGCCGTTAAGTTCCAATATTCTTCCTTATTGAAGGCGAGGATTTCATTTTCCCGGTCCACAACCATGCGCGTGGCAACGGACTGCACGCGGCCGGCTGAAAGACCTTTTCTTACTTTCTTCCAGAGAAGCGGGCTCAGTTCATAGCCCACCAGACGATCCAGAATTCTTCTTGCCTGCTGTGCATTCACAAGATCCAGGTCAATGGGACGCGGTTCAGATATAGCGGAAAGGACTGCCTTCTGCGTAATTTCGTTGAAACTGATTCGGCAAGCTGATGTGGCATCAATCCCCAGAACACCGGCAATATGCCATGCGATCGCTTCTCCTTCACGGTCAGGGTCAGTTGCGATGTAAACCTGATCGGCATCCTTGGATAAATCCTTGAGTTCACGAATAACCTTCTCTTTACCCTTCATGTTGATATAGGTCGGCTTAAAATTCTTCTTAATATCAACGCCGATCGTAGATGACGGCAAATCACGGATATGCCCCACCGAAGCGGAGATTCTATATTCCTTACCCAAATATCGGCCAATGGTCTTGGCTTTCGCGGGTGACTCAACAATAACTAATTTTTTGCCCATTTTTTCCCTTTTCTCTCTTTTTGTACTCTGAATCCGCTCTTTCACGTGACAAAAGCCGTGCTTCGAAACATTCAGCGGTTCATGCAGTTTTTTGCATTAAGTATTTTTGCGGCAATCTTTTACCATTATATACTTCATGTACATAGAAAAGTCAAAGCATATCTTCTGCCCCGTTCCATGATTTTTCCGGACAATTCAAGCTCAGAGATGATCGGAGCCAGCTTACCGAATGCAAATCCGGTAATTTCGATCAACTCATCCATTGTTTTCTCAGAAAGACACAAATGGTCAATTATGACCTGCATACACTCCTTCTGTGTGAGAGAATCCGGATTTTCAGTCATTCGCCTTCCCAGACTGATCCGCTCCTCATTCCATCGGATCTCGTCCATTTCACGCATAAAAGTAAGTCCGCCAAGCCGAGTCAGAATATCTTCGGCTGAAAGAAGAATTTCGGCTCCGTCACGTATCAAATGCAGGTTCCCTCTGGATTGCTGTGCATAAATGGTCCCGGGAACAACAAACACATCCCGGCCCTGTGCGGCCGCAAAACTTGCCGTATGGAGCGTCCCGCTGAATTCGCCTGCTTCCATAATGGCAACGACATCCGCAAGCCCTGATAATATCCGGTTCCGGGCAGGGAAATACTGGCGGAGAGCCTTCTGTCCGACAGGCATTTCAGACAGCACAAGACCCTCCTGACTGATTCTGGCAAAAAGGTCGAGGTTCTCAGGCGGATACACCTGGTCCAGACCCCCGGCAAGCACGGCAACGGTTTTCCCGCTCGCCTGCAAAGTTGTTTCGTGAGCGACGGTATCGATCCCGCGAGCTAAGCCGCTGATCACACACACTCCATGGCGTGCAAGTTCCGCTGCAATTTCTCTGGTTGCCGTCACACCATAGAGTGTGGGGCGCCGGCTTCCGACAATGGCAGCACTTGGCATTCTCCGGGTCCCGAGAATGGACATGTCACCCTTTCCGTAAAGTATGAGCGGCATTCCATCAAGGGATTTCATGCAGGAAGGGTACATAGCATCTTCTCTGTTGACGGAAAATATTTCCTGCCTTCTGCAGGTCTCTGCTTTTCTTCGCGCAGTATCCTTAATCTTCAAATCCGTAAGAATTGTTTTGATTTTATGACGCTCTTCCTCATTTATCAGAGTCCTGGATATCCGGCCAACCGCATCGTTCGAGATCGAATACAGATCTCTCAGCGAATGAATAATTTTTTGTTCAAGAAACAAGCGAATCCGTCGTCCGCCCAGCAGCCCGCTCATCATAAGTTCCGAGACAAAAAGATCCGCCTCCAAATTCAAATAGTCCTGATCCATCATCATCAGTCCTCCTTACAGCCTATGCAAATGATCCTTCTACATGGTACAAAGTCAAATGGGCTTGTGGCGAAAATGAATCGCCTCAGCAACATGAGAAACGGTTACGTCTACTTCTCCTTCAAGATCTGCAACGGTTCTGGCTACCCGGAGCATACGATTCAGACCCCTTGCCGTCACATGCAGTTTCTCAGCGGACTGCACTGCAAAATCAACCGCAGTTCTTGAAATCCGGAAGGCATCCATTATTTGCAGTGAACGGTTCATACCATTGAGAACGCGCGGCTGTCCGTCTACGTCACATCGCCTGTATTGCCGATCCCAGCAAGCGGCAACCTGTTCACTGAGAGCCGCCGAAAGGTGAAGATTCGCACCCTCAACAGATTCCATCAGCGCATGCTTCTCTACGCGGTACAGTTCGGAAAACAAATCAATCCGGTCAAGAAGCGGCCCGCTGATATGATTGGCATACTGCCTTCTCTGCCATTCGTTGCAGGTACACCCTCTGGGATCTTCCAGCAGTTTTCCGCATCTGCATGGATTCATGGCTCCTACCAATAGAAATTGTGTGGGAAAGCGAATCTTCGTGCCGGCTCTGGAAATCAGAATACTGTTGTCTTCCATCGGCTGCCGCAGAAGATCCAGTACGCGCGGAGAAAATTCCGCCATTTCATCCAGAAACAATACCCCGTGAAGCGATAAGGACAATTCTCCAGGTGTCGGGTTCGTTCCTCCCCCGGCCATGGCCGCAGGCGTGCATGTGTGGTGAACATAACGGAATGGCCGTTGCTTGAGACGCAGATCCTCGTCAAAAAGAATGCGCGATGCGCTCTGCAGCTTTAGAAGTTCAAGCTTCTCATCCGGAGATAACGGCGGAAGAATTCCCTGCAGAATACGCGCTGCTGTTGTTTTGCCGCTGCCCGGACTTCCGGTCAGCAGAATATTATGGAACCCGCTGGCTGCAAGAAGTAACGCGCGGCCTGTTTTCTCCTGACCTCGCAGAAAGGAAAAATCGATCGGTTCGACGACAAATTTCTCAGAAGGCAGCTCGAATCGATTCAACCCGGACGAATCCGCGAAATCATCGAGTAAATCGACAGCCTTGTCACCGCTTCTGCCTTCCGCATATTGAATGGCGTCCTGCAGGGATGATACACCGTACGCCTTCATCTGAAGAAGAGATGCTTCCCTGACGTTCCGGCCGGGAACGATCACGTGGCTGATATTTGTATCTTGTGTACAGGCGAGTCTGGGAATGCTGCCCGGTACCTCTCTTACCATTCCCGTCAGAGTCAGTTCGCCGTATGCGAAGATTCGTCCCTTAAGAACACAGTGGATTTGACCGGATGCAATCAGGATACACAGCGCCAGCGGAAGATCAAAGGATGAGCCGGATTTGTGCATATATGCGGGCGAGAGCCCTACGGTGATTCTTCCCGTCGGAAATTCATACCCGGCATATCGGATCGCCGCACGTACCCGTTCCTTCGATTCCCGGATGGACGGGTCACAAAGTCCGACGATGTCAAAATTCGGGAGACCCGACGTAATGGATACTTCAATATCCGCAAGTACCGCATCAATGCCAAAAAGAAAACAGGTCGAAATGCTGGAATATTTTCTCCGGTTAGCGGTCATGCTCTCCCCTCCTTTTTTGTTTACCTAATCATACGCAAACGGCGGAGAGATCCATGGATCTTTATTCGACAATAGAATGCGATAACAGACAATAGCAGCAACCATGCTTCTCTCCGTTTTCGCCCATACAAATGATCCTGCTTTCCCGAGTTCTTCAAAATGGAAGTTAATCCGTACATGTGAAGAATAAGCAGAGTTTTGGTTAGCTTTTATGTGAGAAATTTGTGAATAAAGTGACATTGCCGCATGGATGACTCGTGTTATAATAATCTGGTTCCAAAAGACATGGATGAAAGAGGTAATGGATGAAGCTGGGAATCGTTGGTCTTCCGAATGTCGGAAAAAGTACACTTTTCAATGCAATTACGAAAGCGGGCGCCGAATCCGCAAATTATCCGTTCTGCACGATTGAGCCGAACGTCGGCATTGTCGCGGTTCCCGATACCCGTCTCGACCGTCTTGCTGAGATGTACAACCCCGTCAAGACGACCCCTGCGGTTGTCGAATTTGTTGATATTGCCGGTCTTGTCCGCGGTGCCAGTAAAGGTGAAGGACTCGGCAACAAGTTTCTTGGAACCATCCGGGAAGTTGACGCGATTGTTCACGTGGTCCGTTGTTTCGACGACGAGAACGTAATCCATGTCGACGGTGCCACAAATCCGACCCGGGATATTGAGACGATTGATCTTGAACTCATTCTGTCCGATATGGACTATATGGAAAGACGAATCGATAAATGCCGCAAAATGCTCAAAGGCGGTGACAAAAAATTCGAACACGAGCTCAAAGTATCTGAACAGATCTATGCGGCACTCGAGCAGGGCAAGTCCGCCAGAACCCTCTCTTTCAGCGAAGATGAGCAGGTTTATGTCAAGGATCTGGCGCTTCTTTCCTCAAAACCGATCCTCTACGCAGCCAATATATCCGAAGACGCCATCGGCGGTCCGGAACCGGATTATGTAAAAGCTGTCCGTGTGTTTGCAGAACAGGAAGGCGCAGAAGTTGTTGTTATATCAGCTAGAATCGAAGAAGAAATTGCAATGCTTGAAGACGATGAACGCAAGGCATTTCTTGAAGATTTGGGGCTTGATCAGTCCGGTCTTGATAAAATGATTCAGGCCTGCTACAAGCTTCTCGGCCAAATATCATTTCTGACAAGCGGTCCCGACGAATGCCGTGCCTGGACCATTAAGAAAGGCACGAAGGCTCCGCAGGCCGCCGGAAAGATCCACTCGGATTTTGAGCGCGGTTTTATCCGTGCGGAGATTGTTGCTTTTCAGGATCTGATGGACAGCAAAACATATGCGGCGGCCCGCGAAAAAGGCCTCGTCCGCTCAGAAGGCAAGGAATATGTGATGAAAGACGGAGATATAACGCTCTTCCGGTTTAACGTCTGATTTTCGTAACACCGGATTATCGTTCAGTCGATGATCCGGTTTGACCGGTCAATTCTTCCCGACATCACCATTCGCCGCCGGGTTATCCGCTACGGCGAATTTTTTTATTATGTAAACCACCATGCCGCAGCTCGCTGCATAAATTATGAATATGAAGATTTCACTGAGCCAGATGAAGCTGCCGGGAAGGTTTGATTTTATAAAAGTTATCAGCAGAATCAGCAGTGTTCCGGAAATATAAAAACCCGTGCAAATGCGGATATATTTCGGGATCAGTGAGTCCTTTTTCTTATGAAAAAGAAAAGCTGCCGCAAGAAGCATCACGGAAAATCCCGCAAAACAAAGTGCAATGATCGAATTTGTATTCATATGCGTATTCCCCTTTTTTCAAGTTCTCCCTTGATATGAACTTCAATTTTCTCCCTCAGTTCGTCTTCGTCTTCATTGTTTTCAATGACAATATCCGCCAGGTTTTCATATTCCTCGCGTGTCATCTGCATGGCCATACGGCGTTTGGCATCATCAGCGTCCATCCCGCGGTCCATGATTCTGGAAAGACGCACCTGCTCGTCGGCACTGATGACCCAGACCTGATTGCAGACGTCCAGAAACCCTTTCTGCACCGGAATCGGAACATCCAGAATAATGACTTTGGTTGCTTTTTCACGTTCCTTTTCCAGTTCCAACCCGATTTCTTCCAGCACCTGCTTATGAATAATCGCCGACAATTTATCCAGCTTGGTCCGGTCGGAAAAGACCAGTGACGCAACATACTTGCGATTCAGATTGCCTGATGAGTCGACGGCTTTGTTCCCAAGGAGAGCCCGGATTAATTCCAGCGCACTTCCCTGCGGTCCGGTTACCTTTTTAGAAATTTCATCCGCATCAAGCACGCGAACTCCGCGCTCCGCGAAAATTTTCGCTGCGGTACTCTTCCCTGTTCCGATTCCGCCTGTGATTCCGATTACAAACACGCTGCAGTCCCCCCGTCGTCATTAGACTTTGCACAAGTACCAGCTTTGCCCCTGATTGACTTCCGCCGTTAATGGCACATCCAGATGCGCCGCACCTTCCATGGCCTCTTTCAGCACGACAGAGGCCTCTGCGGCCTGTTCCGTCCTGCACTCGACAATAAGTTCATCGTGAACCTGCAAAATCAGTCTCGCATCCAGTTTCTTTTCCGCAAGACCGGTACTCACGCGATTCATTGCGATCTTTATGATATCCGCCGCCGTTCCCTGGACAGGAGTGTTCATGGCAGCCCGCTCGCCGAAGGACCGGATATTGCGGTTCGGAGATGTCAGTTCTTTTACAATCCTGCGGCGCCCGAACATCGTCTCGACATATCCCTTTTCATAACCCATTTTCTTAAGCGAATCCAGATAGGCACGAATCATCGGGTACTGCGCATAATAATGCTCGATATAATGATGCGCTTCCTGATAGGAAATGCCAAGATCCTGTGCCAGACCGAAGTCACTGATCCCGTACACAATGCTGAAATTGACCGTTTTCGCGGCTGACCGCATGGCCGGAAGTACCATCTCTCTCGGGACATTGAATATTTTCGAAGCTGTATTGACATGAATATCCTCGTTATGAAGAAAAGCGTCAAGCATGTTCCGGTCCTGCGACAGATGTGCAAGCAGACGCAGCTCGATCTGCGAATAATCGGCATCCAGCAGCACATAGCCCGCCGGCGCTACAAATGCCTTCCGGATCTGACTGCCAAGATCGCTGCGGATCGGAATATTCTGCAGATTTGGTTCTGCGGAAGAAAGCCGTCCCGTGTTGGTCATAGCCTGTGAAAAATTGGAATGTACCCGCCCGTCCGCCGGATCAATGACTTTCTGCAGACCCAGCACAAAAGTTGAATCCAATTTGGAAATCTGCCGAAAATTCAGAATATCTCTAACAACCGGATGGGCGTCGATCAGACGCATCAATTCATCGGAATCCGTAGAATACGTCCCGCTGCTGTTTTTCCTGCCGGACGGCAGCTGAAGTTTTTCGAAAAGCACCTGTCCGAGCTGTTTGGGCGACAGAATATTGAAATTGACTCCGCTCTTCTCAAGAATAGCGGCCGTCAGCCGGTTCAATTCAGCTTCAAAAGACACATGAATCTCCTGCAGAGTATTCCTGTCGACAAGAACACCCGATCTCTCCATTTGATCCAGTTTCAGCACAAGCGGAAATTCAATTTCGTACAGGAGTTTACCGATGGCATACTCTGTTATTTTTTGTTTTTGGAAATAAGCCATGCGCCGGCAAAGCAGCGACCGCCATGCCGCTTCTTCAAGCAGCTGCCGGCTGCAGCCCGTATCGGTATCCGTTTCCGTATCAGCACCGCTCATGGCAAGAAGCTGCTCCATCGGGCTTTGCGGAAGTAGTTCCGTGCGATCCGTGCTTCCTGCAAACAGTGAATGTCTCGGAAAGGTCTCCTGTGTGGCATGCTCATATAACATTTCAAAAGTCGGTGATCCGCCCTCAATCTGATTCAAAATGTATCCTGCGATTTCCGTATCAAAGCAGGAGTCAAAAGGCAGAACAAACGGGAGTCCGCGAAAACGATTCTTAATGCTGTGTCCTATCGGAAGCTCACCGTGCGCATCCCGGCCGATTCCCTGTTCGTAAAGGAAACGAAGAATTCTCCCGGATTCCGATGGCACGAAGGCGAAAATCAGCTCGTTCGAAAGGCAGATCAGAACATATGCAACAGGACAGCCCGCCGCGTCTCTTGTCGTCGTGTCAATCGAAATATCAGTATGATTTTCATTTTCAGCTCGCACCTCAAAATATGCAGCCGTGAATGCCTCATAGGATTCATTCATTCTGATTACAGGAAGGGTCATCGGAATGGCGGGACCTGTCGGCTCGCTGTCCGTATCCTGTGTCTTTTCAGCCTCATGCTGAGGTACGGAAATGCTGTCCAGACCCCACTTTTTGATCTGACTCCGGAAACCAAGCCGGTAGAACAATCCTGCAAGCTTCTCCCGGTCCGGTTCACCATACACCAGATCTTCAAGCTTCAAAGTGACGGGGGCTTCGCAGCATATTTTCGACAAGTCATACGAAAGATACGCCATATCCCTGTTTTCTGTCAGTTTATTACGAAGTCCCTCTGAAAGCTCGGAAATATGTTCATAGATCCCGTCCAGCGTCCTGTATTTTTTCACAAGATCAATGGCTCCCTTTTCACCGATGCCCCGAACACCCGGGATATTGTCGCTCGGGTCCCCCATAAGAGATTTGAGTGTTATAAATTCTTCCGGGGTAATTTGGTAGCGTTCCAGAAGAGCTGCAAGATCATAGATCTCCGTCGATGTTTTCCCTGCTTTGGCAACCGGCATCAGAACGACCGTATGATTGTCAATCAGCTGGAAGTCATCTTTATCTCCGCTCAGAATACTGACGGAAAACCCGTCCCTCTCCGCCATGCGCGCAAAAGTTCCGATCAGGTCGTCCGCTTCATATCCGGCAAGTTCATAACGTACATGCCCCATCGCGTCAAGTGTCTCTTTAAGAAGCGGCATCTGTACGGCGAGTTCATCCGGCATCCCTTTACGCTTGGCCTTGTATCCGTCATACATATGATGACGAAACGTCTTCTCCCGCATATCAAAAAGCGTACAGATATGCGTAGGCCGTATATCTTCTATGAATTTGAACATCGTATTGAGATAGGTATTCAGGGCACCCGTCGGAGTTCCGTCCGGAGCGCTCAAATTGCTGCGTCCCGCCAGCGCAAAGAAAGAACGGTTGATTATACTGTTTCCGTCGATGAGCAGAAGTTTTCTGTCGTCTTGAAATAATTCAGTCATACAAACACCTCCGTTCCGGTAGATTTGATCCGCAGAAGGACAGGTCCTAGTATCTTACAGCGATCGCTTCAATCTCGATCATCGCATTTTTGGGGAGCGCTGCGACCTGTACGCAGCTTCTTGCCGGGTACGGTTCGGAAAAATATGTGGCGTAGACTTCATTGAACGCATCAAAATCAGCCATATCCTGAAGAAATACAGTGGTTTTCACTACGGTATTCATTGCACATCCCGCAGACTTCAGAATCGCCTTCAAATTGTTGAGTACCTGTGTTGTCTGTACGCGGATGTCCTGATCGACGATGTCGGATGTTCTCGGATCCAGCGGAATCTGACCTGAACAGAAAATGAACGAACGATATTCAATGGCTTGTGAATAAGGACCGATAGGCAGCGGAGCCTGAAGTGCTAATACTGATTCCATTTGTTTTTCCCCTCACTGGTTGGGTTCTTCACAGGATCGAGCGTGAAAATCAGGTGTAATACTCTCGAATCCCGCGTTTTTTTCTTCTTGTTCTTTTTGTTCATGATAATTGGTTACATTTTCATGCTGTAAATGTGCTGTACTGACCATGAGCTTGATTCGGTTCAGTTGGTTCGCTTCACTGGCTCCGGGATCATAATCGATTGGAACAATATTTGAATGCGGGAACTGACGGCGGAGTTCTTTGATCATGCCTTTCCCGGTGACATGATTGGGCAGACAGGCAAAAGGCTGTGCGCAGATAATGTTTGGAACACCGCTTTCGATGAGTTCGATCATCTCGGCTGTAAGGAACCATCCCTCACCGCAGGCATTGCCGCAGGACAATACGGATTCCGCTTTTTCCGCAAGATGGTGAATCGGGACCGGCAGCTGGAACTTGCCGGTATCTTTCATCTTGCGAATCATATGTTTCCTGTAATTTTCAACGAGACCGATGCCTCTGCTCGAAAGCCAGGCCGATGACGCACTCCGTCCAAGATTTTTTCTCTTCCACTCCGGGTTATAGAGACAATACAGAAGGAAGTCCAGCAGTCCCGGAAGGACGGCTTCACAGCCCTCGTTTTCAATGACATCGATCGCATGGTTATTCGCATCCGGCTGAAATTTGACGAGGATTTCCCCGACCAGTCCGACACGCGGTTTGCGTTTAATGTCTTTCATCGGGAATTGGTTAAAAGATTCGATCGTCAGATCCACCAGTTGACGGAAAGAACGGATCGACCGGTGCATGGTCTTTTCAAGCTGTTGGTCAGCAAGTGCGTTGCCGATACAGGCCGCTTCCTTTTCCTTTGCAGTGCGCTGATGTCTGGAAGCCTGATCCATATTGTATTCATCCGTAAGTCCGGAGAACTTCGACTTCCGGTTGAAATACGCAATCGCACGCGTATTCCAGTATTGATACAGCGCGTTCGCAGAACCCGGAACAGTCTCATAAGGTCGAACGCGAAGAAGCAGTGTCGTAAGCAAATCGCCAAAACTGATCGCCTGCAGCGCATGATGAATCATAGGTATGGTAAACTTCATTCCCGGATTGCCTTCAAGTCCCTGCACCGAAAGCGCAATAACCGGAACCTGAGGGAATCCGGCTTCCTTGAGAGCTTTACGGAGGAAAGCAACATAATTTGTCGCACGGCAGCCGCCGCCGGTCTGTGTAATGGCGACGGATGTATGGTCAGGATCTGCCTGTCCTGTTAAGAACGCATTTACGAGCTGACCGACAACAAGAATGGTCGGATAGCATGCGTCATTATTTACAAATCTCAGTCCGCATTCAATATCCGCCGCTGTTGCTTCCTTCAAAAACTGCATCCGGAATCCATAATTGCGGAAAACAGCTTCAACGAATTCGAATTGGATCGGAGCCATCTGCGGTGCCAGAAGTGTATGCGTCTGCTTGTGCTTCTTGGAAAAAGGAATACGGATCATCTTGTAGCTCTGATGTTCCGCCTGTCCGGGCAGATCCGCAGACCTTCCCTCCCGTTCATCCATGGCCACTTTCAGCGAGCGGATACGGATACGGGCTGCGCCCAGATTACTAACCTCGTCAATTTTGAGAAGCGTATACAGTTTCCCCTTCGATTCCAGGATCTCCTGGACCTGATCCGATGTTACGGCATCCAGTCCGCAACCGAACGAATTCAGCTGCACAAGTTCCAGATTCGCCTGTTCGGCGACAAAAGCCGCGGCTTCATAGAGTCTTGTGTGATACATCCACTGGTCGACCACGCGAATCGGGCGCTGCAGATGTCCGGGGACGGCCACGCTGTCTTCAGTCAACACCGCCAGCCCGAGCCCGTTGATCATTTCCGGAATACCATGATGGATTTCCGGGTCACAGTGATACGGGCGTCCCGCAAGAACAATCCCCTTTTTACCGGTTCGTTTCAGTTCTTCAAGAATTTCCTGACCCTTCTGAAAGATTTCAGCTTTAAAAGCATCATATTCAATATCGCCGGCTGCAATTGCCGCTAAAGCTTCCGCCTTTGACACTTTCTCGTTTGCAAAAATCTCGCTTAGACTCGCCGCAAGCTTTTGCGGGTTGTCCAGAGGAAGAAAAGGGTTCAGAAAGCGTACATTGTGCGTCGCAAGATTCTCAACATTGTTCCGGATGACTTCCGGATAGGACGCAACAATCGGACAGTTAAAATGATTGTTCGCATTTTCATTCTCAGAACGCTCATACGGAATATCCGGATAAAATATCGTCTTAACGCCCTTTTCAATCAGATCTTCAATATGCCCGTGGACGAGCTTGGCGGGATAGCATACGCTTTCCGACGGGATTGAATCCATGCCTTTTTCGAAAAGCTGGTGATCCGATTTTGCGGAGAGAATCACTTGAAACCCGAGCTTCGTAAAGACCGTGAACCAAAACGGGTAGTTCTCGTACAAATTCAGAACGCGAGGAATTCCGATTTGCCCTCTGGGCGCATCCGCAGCGGCAAGGGACTTGTATCGGAAAGTGCGGTTGTATTTGTACAAAAACAGGTTCGGAACCGTCACTTTGTTATCGATAATGCCTTCACCCTTTTCACAGCGGTTACCGGATGTGAATTTCCGTCCGTTGGAAAAAGTGGACACGGTTAATTTACAGTGATTTCCGCAAAGCTTGCATGTGTTCATCTCCGTTGACATACTGAAAACAGCCAGTTCTTCCAATCCGAGAATCGATGAGACGGCCGACGGGTCCTTGCACCGTTTCTTTGCAACCAGCGCCGCACCGAAAGCTCCCATGAGACCGGCCAGATTCGGGCGGATGACTTCGCGCCCGGAAATGAGCTCGAAGCATCGAAGAATCGCGTCGTTCAGAAATGTTCCGCCCTGTACGACGATCTTTTTTCCGAGCTGCGATGTATCCCTGATTTTGATTACTTTGTACAGTGCATTCCGAACAACAGAATATGAAAGACCTGCGGATATATCTCCGACCGTTGCGCCTTCTTTCTGTGCCTGCTTGACTTTTGAATTCATAAATACGGTGCATCGTGTCCCGAGATCAACGGGATTTCTTGCCGACAGCGCTTCGACCGAAAACGAGTGCGCATCCATCTGAAGATTTTCCGCGAACGTCTGAATAAAGGATCCGCAGCCGGATGAGCACGCTTCATTGAGCATAATCGAATCAATGACACCGTTTCGAATGCGCATGCATTTCATGTCCTGACCGCCGATGTCGATAATGAAGTCCACTTCCGGACAGAAAAATTTTGCAGACTGGAAATGCGCCATGGTTTCAATTTCGCCTTCATCAACGCGCAGAGCCGCACGAATGATGTTTTCGCCGTAACCGGTAACGCAGGCGTAGGCAATATACGCCTCATCCGGCATCTGGCTGTAGAGATCCTTCATAATGGAAACTGAACTCTTGACCGGATTCCCTTTATTGCCGCCATAATACGTATAAATCAGCTGACCCTCGTTATTGATCAGAACAGCTTTGGTCGTGGTGCTTCCGGCATCAATACCCAGAAAACAAGGGCCTTTTTGCTTGGACAAATCGAAAAGCACCAGCGTCGCCCGATCATGGCGCTCATCAAACGCTCTCTTTTCTTCCTCATCCTTGAAAAGCGGCGGAATGCGGGTAATATCAGGAACATATGAGTCATTATTCTGAAAAGATTCGACAACATCCGACAAAATGACCGGTTCGCACTGTGCTGACAGAGCGGCGCCGATCGCAACATAGAGCTGCGCATTCTCAGGAAGCCAGAATGACTTCACCTGGTGTTGAAGCGTTCTCTCAAACGCGGCGCGCAATTCCGAGTTAAAATACAGCGGACCGCCCAAAAACGCGACGTTGCCCCGGATCGGCCGGCCGCAAGCCAGTCCGGCGATCGTCTGATTGACGACGGCCTGCAGAATCGAGGCTGCAAGATCCGATTTTGCCGCTCCTTCGTTGATCAGAGGCTGCAGGTCGCTTTTCGCAAAAACACCGCATCGGGATGCAATCGTATAGATCGTCGTATATTTTTTTGCAAGATCATTGAGTCCGTCCGCATCCGTCTGCAGAAGAGTAGCCATCTGATCAATAAATGCTCCGGTACCGCCGGCACAAGTACCGTTCATGCGCTGTTCCGGAACCGGATGCAGGTAGGTAATCTTGGCATCTTCACCGCCAAGTTCAATAATAATGTCCGTATCCGGGTTATATCTTGAAATGGCAACGGTCTCTGCAATAACTTCCTGAACAAATGAAAGTCCGAGCCAGTTGGCGACCGAAAGGCCGCCTGATCCGGTAATGGCAATCTTCACCGGCTGCGCAGGAAAATCAGCACTCAAATCTTCAAATGCTTTGATCAATTCACCCCGGATATCCGAATTGTGTCTTCTATACTGTTGATGAACGATCTGATCTCCATCCAGTAATATAATCTTGATGGTCGTCGAACCAATATCGAGACCCATTTGCAGGACATTATGCATGCAGTTCACCTTTTCTTTTGGTTTGTTTTGTCTTCCTGTTGTCCTTCTTATCCGTGGAAAGCGGATTTGGTATTCCAGAAGGTTTGTCAGACGGCAATGCCGTCGGGATGTTCTTCGCAATTGCGGTCTGCGTTCTTACGGATCTCTTGGCCTCGGAAGCTTTTCGAAGCATATCCTGCGTATCCTGATCCATTTTTGATTTAATACGGAGAAGACGCATTTTCTCCTGGTAGTCATTATTGCGTTTGACGCGGTATCCGACGGATCCGAAAATTTCCCTGCGGAATTCGCTGCGGAGACCGACACACAATGGCTCGTTCGGCACACCGAGAGACAGATCGTATTCGTTGCCTCTGTCGTCTCTTGCGGCCAGCTGCAGCGTTTTTGCTGCTACGGTCAGATTTTGCTCGAACTCACTGAATGCACCGTCGAGTCCGATCAGCAGCGGAAGACCGACAAAATTAATGCGAACATAAGGCAGATTTTCCGCAAGTATCAAATGCAGGGAAAGCAGTTTCATATATGATTCCAACACGATAAATTTCTGATCACAAAAAAGTGATACCGCATCTTCCGGCGCGATCCGTTTCACATCTGAAAATTCGTTTTCAAATCCTCGCGCCCAAACATGGTACATTTCACGAAAAACGGCCCGAACAAAAGATTCGAAATCTTTCGCAAGCGGTCTCGCCAGGATCTGTTCACGCATCTGAAACAGCAGATCCAGATAGATGCGCTCCGTATCGGCGGGCATACTGGTCCATTTGAAGTACGCGGCAATATCAAGAGCATTGTATCGGTAAAACGTCATTAAACATCCTTTCCAAACGGGCATAAGTCTACAGAATCTGATTATAGCATATTCACTGATTTTTACGAAAGCAAAATAGACATCATCGAAACCAAATCACAAAAAAATCCGCCCCAGATATGCATCTGAAACGGATCCAACTTCAAGCATAAACCAGAGCGAATAGAGAATTATTTCTCTTCCGTCTCGCTGGCAGCTCCGAAAAGATTGAGTCTGAACAGTAAAGATTCATCTTCCGGATTTGAGCAGTAGATCTTGGCGTTAACCAGTTTTCCACCTTCGATCAGATTCACAAGTCCTGCGATCTGACTGAGCTTGCTCTTGAGGTTAAAGCGGTCATCCTCATCCGTGATGAGCATAACATCACCTTTGCACGAATCTAATACATGCATAAAGGCCTGGACATCAACATTGTTCAAATTAAACGCTTTCATGAGTCATTCCTCCTTAGGAATTGTCTGAATCACCCTGTGATCCAACAATGTATCAAGCAATTCAAGCTCTGTTTCTATGACAGCTACTGTTCCTATCTGTCAAATTGAGTATACCATACGGCATTTCTCAAAGCAACAAGAAAATTAGACATCTTATACATAAGCCGCACTGTATCTTTATGCAATATGCACAAATATTCAAAGGAAATTTGTTGCTAATGCATATTTAAAATTGTATATTCAGATTTCTGTACTGGTGAACGGTGAAATCAAATCCTTTGACCGAATGAATCACTTCAGAACGGCTTACTTCTTTCCATCCAAGATCTTCATCCAGGTTCGGGAAAAACACATCTGCATGAAATGTGTGGTCAATTCTAGATACAATTGCCTCCGAACAATATGGCAGCAGCCCCTGAAAAACTTCAGCGCCTCCGATCAGAAACTGCTCCTCTTCCGGATGATTCCGGCAATATTCGAGAACTTCCTCATCCGAATGAAGAATGATCGCGCCATCTTTTGCAAAGGCGGGATTCCGGCTCAAAATAATGTTCGTACGCCCGGGAAGTAGTTTTTGCGCCGGAAAAGTACTCATCGTTTTCCGGCCGTAAATAATCGTATTGCCATAAGTGAGTCTTCGAAAAGTATCTTTCTGGTCTTCCGGCAGACTGACAAGAAGCTCTCCTTGATTCCCGATGCCCCACTCCGTGTCCACAGCAACAATTGCTTTCATCTTTTTTCCTTCCTCACAAACGGGATTTGATTACACGGCGACCGGTATCGATGTTATTTTGGGACCGAACCGGTAATTCTCAAGATGAATATCTTCTGCCTTAAATGCATAAAAATCTGTGATGTCCGGCGGGAGAATCAAGTCAGGAGCCGGAAAACACGGACGTTCAATCAGTTCTTTTACAATAGGAATATGCCGGTCATAAATATGTGCGTCTGCGATCACATGAACCAGTTCACCGACCTCAAGTCCGGATGCTTTTGCGAAAAGATGGACAAGAACAGCGTACTGACAGACATTCCATCCGTTGGCTACCAGCATATCCTGAGAGCGCTGATTCAAAATTGCATTCAGTGAATTTCCGGTTACATTAAACGTCATCGAATAGGCGCATGGATACAGATTCATCTCCGAAAGATCCTGATGGACGTACATGTTGGTAAGAATTCTCCGGCTGTATGGATTATTTGCAAGATCAAACAGTACCCGGTCCACCTGATCAAACGCGCCCTCTTTATATGTATGTTTGACTTGCAATTGATATCCGTAGGCCTTCCCGATCGATCCGGAAGCATCGGCCCACGCATCCCAAATATGACTCTTGAAGTCATGAATGTCGTTCGATTTTTTCTGCCAAATCCACAAGAGCTCATCGACGGCCGCCGAAAAGTTGATGTATCTCTGGGTAAGCATGGGGAATTCATCTTTCAAGTTATAGCGATTTACGATACAGAAACTCTTATAGGTAAATGCATCGGTTCCATCCGACCACTTGGGTCGAACTTTCTCATTCTCGGTTGAAAACCCATGTTCCAGAATTTCCCGACAATTGGCGATAAACAATTCATCTGCTTTGCTCAAGGAAGCCTCCAAACAATCACTCGTTCATTTGCGTATTGAAAATATTCTACCATAGGCATCCGGTATTTTACAGATTCTTGGGATCGTCCGTCAGAAATCATCCGGAAATCATCCAGAAATCAGCCATGTATCTCGTCGTATATCAGCGATTCTTTTTGCTAATATTTTGGATGTTCTTGTTCCTGCCTGTCATTTTTACGCCCCTACTTATTTTCAATTTTATCGAGATCCTTCGGAGTAACAGCTTAAGGCCATCCAACAAGTCACGCCAGAAAAAAATCAAAATATTCAGTAGCGATACAATAAGTGCGATTTTCCCTGGCCAACTGCTGATAATGAGCAAGATAATAAGAAATGCTGCATCAAAATAGGCAAGATACTTCACCTTGATCGGAATTACAAAAAACAAACGAAAAATGAAATTGGGATAGAGTATGGCAAACGCTAGAAAAAGAGACATATTTAAATAGGTATTCGTCGCATATCCTGTAATCATCCCTGCACAGATCGCACCCATCATACCGAACAGATAGAAAATGTTAAATTTGAACGAACCCCATTCATTCTCTAACGCAGTCCCGAGCATCCATAATATATAGAGCGCAAAAAAAATGAAAATAAGGCTCGCTTCAGGCGGAACGATAATAAATGACATCAGTCTCCAGATTTGTCCGCTGAAGATTGCGCTGCGGTCGAAGAAGAATACACTGGACAGACTTCTTCCGCTATCAATAAGGAGAACCATATCAGCGATATACAGAAGTGCCATGCCAAAAATGATTATATTAATGAGGTTGTGTATTGCATACCGTCCGAATTTATTCTCAAGTCTTTGTAACCACCAACGTTTCATTTTCATTGCTATACTCCTGCGGATCTTCCAGTATTGTTTGTCTATTCATGGTACATATTAATTGGATTGTTTCAACAGTAACACAGCAAAATCTATGCAAAACTGCATATCCTTGATGCCCAGTTTTGCCTTATAGTAATGCTTCGCTTCGTTAATTCTTGATATGCTTTCTAACATGACGGTTGCATTCGCCTCGGCAACCTCTTGAACAGAGCGGTATCCAGCTTCATAGAAGGTCCTTGCCGCAACGGCCCCAACCCCATTGATTCTAACAAGATCGCACAAACTGAATATCTCATCGTTTTCCGGCAATCCGATGTCATAGTATTCTTTAGAATTCTTTATCCCTTTGTCGCTCAGCTCAGCAATAAGTTGTTCATCAATATCAGGGAAGTTTTCAAGGTTAACAGGCTTTTGTTCAAGGCTTCCCATTTCTCTTTTCAGTAATATCAGATATTCTTCCGATATTCCGGTTACCTTTGCAAAAGACAACACCTTGTTTGGTGTGGAAAGTGTCTTTTTAAGTGCCAGAATAGTAGCGATGCCTTGCTTCAAAATAGCATCAAAGTTCTGTTCGATATTTACCACAAGCATTCTGCGCCCCGGTAAAAGGTTCTGACGGGCTAATATGTTTTTATACTCCTGAACAGACATCGTAGAAATATCCAGATTATACCCCATCTGAACCTCCTTACCTAATTATCGTGTTAAGCAATACTATATAACAAAAAGCTCACAGGATCAAATCCTGTGAGCTATATTGATCTGGTCGGAGTGAGAAGACTCGAACTTCCGGCCTCTTGGTCCCGAACCAAGCGCGCTACCAATCTGCGCTACACCCCGATATGTCCGCCAAAAGGCGAACACTAGAATTTTACT